>JASIGS010000410.1 GCA_030052355.1 Streptosporangiaceae bacterium
GGGCTCGCGGAGATCTCCTCGAGGTTTGCGCCGAGCGTCTTCCCCGTCACCGTCAGCACGTCGAGGTGCAGCATGTCCCGCAGCTCCAGCATGACGGCGGGGACGCCCCCGGCGTACCAGAAGTACTCGACCGGGTAACGCCCGGTCGTCTTCACGTTGGCCAGCACCGGGACCCTGCGGTGGATCCGGTCGAAGTCGTCGATGCCCACGTCCACGCCGGCCTCCCTGGCTATGACCGGCAGGTGCAGCAGGGCGTTGGTCGACCCGCCCACGGCGGCGTGCAGCGCGATGGCGTTCTCGAAGGCGTCGCGGGTCAGGATCTGGCGCGGCGTGATCCCGGCGTCTATCAGCGGCAGCAGTTGCTTGCCGGTGGCACGCGCGTAGCGCAGCAGCTTGGTCAGCGGCGCCGGGGTCAGCGAGGTTCCCGGCAGCGCCAGCCCGAGCGCCTCCGCGAGCACCTGCCCAGTGCTGGCGCTGCCCATGAACTGGCAGGCGCCGCAGGTCGGGCACGCGCCGCGCTGAGCGACCTCGAGGTCCCTCGACGGCATCTCGCCGCGCTCCACCTCGGCGCCCATCGACCACATCTTGTCGGACGTCACGTAGTCCGGCGCGTTCAGCTGCGTGCCGCCGGGCAGGTGGATGGCCGGCAGGTCGCAGCGTGCGATCGCCAGCAGGTGCGCGGGCACCGACTTGTCGTTGCCGGAGATCAGCACCATGCCGTCGTGCGGATGGCCGAGCGCGTGGATCTCGACCATCGCCGCGATGATGTCGCGCGAGACCAGCGAGTAGCTCATCCCGCTGGTCGCCTGCACCACGCCGTCGCAGATGTCGCTTACGGTGAAGACCCCCGGCTTGCCGCCAGCTTCGTAGACGCCGTTGCTCACCTCAGTGACGAGCTCCCTGAAGTGGAACGTGCCGGGATGGCCCATGCCGTCTGCGCTGTCGACCAGTACCTGGGGCTTGCCAAGGTCCTCTTCTGTCCAGTTCATCCCGAGACGCAGCGCGTCGCCCTGGTGGTTGACGAGCCGCATTCGCTGGCTCCGCAGTCGTGACGGAGCCTTGGTCATCGCGGCGCTCCGGACCTAACCGGTCCTTGCGACCCGGCGGGGTACTCCTCGAGCGGAACCAGGTCCTTCGACCAGGCCTCGAGCACGGGGCTGACTACGCGCCAGGACTCCTCGGCCTCGTCACCGCGGATCGACAGCGTGGCGTCCCCGGCGAGCACCTGCCGCAGCAGCCCGCCGTAGGCCGGTAGTTCTGGCGGCGCGATCTTGGCCGACAAGGTGAGCGGCGCCAGCGTCCTCGCGCGTGCGCCGATGCCGGTGAGCTCCATCGTCAGCTCCTCCGGCTCGAGCCCGAACCGCAGCGTGTTGGCGGCCGGCTCGCCGTTATGCGCGCCCGCACCACCAGTACCCCCGTTGAACCCGGCCGGCAGGTGCGGCACGTGCCGGAAGTGCACGTTGACCTCTTTGCGGTCGTGACCGAGTGCCTTGCCGGTGCGCAGCCGGAACACCGTATCTGGCCAGCGCCAGTTGTCCAGCTCGAGCTCGATCTCCGCGAACGTCTCGGTCCGGTGCGCGGAGTCGACGCCCTGCTCGTCGATGTAGGCAGGAACAGGGTGATCGGTCCGCCCGGCGGCGTACCGGGCGCGCCGGGTGCGGCGCAGGATCTCCTCGCCAGCCAGCGGCCGGACGCTGCGCAGCACGTCGACCTTCCGGTCCCGGAGATCCCGCTCACCGAGGCTGATCGGGGGCTCCATGGCGGTCAGGCAGAGCAGCTGGAGCAGGTGGTTCTGCAGCATGTCCTTGAGCGCGCCGACGCCGTCGTAGTAACCGGCCCGTCCTTCCAGTGCAAGAGACTCGTCCCAGACGATCTCGATCTGGTCGATGTGCGAGCTGTTCCAGAGCGGCTCGAGCATCCTGTTGGCCAGCCTGGTGCCGAGCAGGTTCTGCACCGTGGTCATCGCGAGGAAGTGATCGACCCTGAACACCGCCTGCTCCGGTACCGTCTCGTCGAGCAGGTGGTTCAGCGCGATCGCGCTGTCGAGGTCGGTCCCGAACGGTTTCTCCAGCACGATCCGGCTGCCGGCGGGCAGCCCGGCCTCGTGCAGCGCCGTGACGGCGGCGGGAAAGACCGCGGGCGGCAGCGCGAGGTAAGCGGCCACCGGCCCATCGTCCGCGGCCTTCGCCGCGGGCATGCGGTCGCCTGCTATCGCTGCCGCGACGCTGGCCGGGTCGGTCACGTCGGCCGCGACGTAGCTGCACGCGGCCACGACGGCCTGCCGCGCGCCGACCCGCACGCTGCCGGCGTGCCGGTCGAGCTGGGCGGCAGCCCAGTCCCTGTAGTCCGCGGTGGTCCAGTCCTCACGGCCGGCCGCGACGAGACTGAACCCGCCGGGAAGCTCGTCGGCGGCTCGCAGCGCGGCAAGCGCCGGCAGCAGGTACCGCGCGGCGAGGTCGCCCGTCGCGCCGAAGATGACCAGCCGGCTGATCATGTCGCTCCCATCGCCCTGGCGATCCTGACACCGCTGGATATGACGCCGATGTGACTGAACGCCTGCGGGTAGTTCCCCATGAAGTCGCCGGTCGTGGGGTCGATCTGCTCCGACAGCAGGCCGAGCGGGCTCGCCCTCGCGCACAGCGAGGCGTAGAGCTCCTGGGCCTCGCTCACCCGGCCCTGCACGGCGAGGTTGTCGACCAGCCAGAAGCTACAGAGCAGGAACGCGCCTTCATCGCCGGGCAGCCCGTCCGGCGAATCCTCGTGCAGGTACCGGTAGAGCAGGCCGTCGCCGGCCGACAGCCGCTCGGCTATCGCCGTCGTCGTCGCCACCATGCGGGGGTGGTCGGCCGGCACCACCAGCCGCAGCGGCAGCGCGAGCAGGCTGGCGTCCAGGCTGCCACCGCCGTCGAGCTGCTCGCTCAGGGTCTGGGCCTTCTCGTCCCACGACTCGTCGATGATCGCCTGCCTGAGCTTGGCGGCCGCGCCTCGCCACGGTCCTATCGGTCCTGGCAGGCCGAGCCGGTCGCCGATGGCGGCGGCCCGGTCGAGCGCGACCTCGCACATCGCGGCCGAGTAGGTGAAGACCTGGCCTTCGTTGCGGACCTCCCAGATGCCCTGGTCCGGCTGCCGCCAGGCGGTCCTCGCGGTCTCGGCGAGGCTGGACAGCGCGCCCCACAGCGACGGCTCGATCTCCCCGCCCGCCCGCGCCCACTGGTCGGCGCAGTCGAGTATCTCCCCGTACACGTCGTGCTGGCGCTGGTCGGCGGCGCCGTTTCCCCACCGGGCTGGCGCGGAGCGCTGGTACCCCTCGAGCTCGGTGTCCTCCCACTCGCCGGGCACCTCGCTGCCGTCCAGGTCGTACATGATCCGCGGCCAGCGGCTCTGCTCGAAGGCGTCGAGCACCCAGCCGAGGAACGCGTCGGCCTCGCCGCCGAACCCGATCCTGCGCATCGCGTAGACGGTGTAGGAGGCGTCCCGGATCCAGGTGTACCGGTAGTCCCAGTTCCTGACCCCGCCGATCGGTGCGGGCAGTGAGGAGGTAGGCGCCGCGACCAGCGACCCGTTGGACCAGTGGTCGCACAGCTTGAGCGTGATGGCCGAGCGCTTGACCAGGGCCCGCTCGGGACCGTCGTAGCTGAAGTTCGTCATCCACGCCCGCCATGCCTCCGCCGTGGCCGCTATCAGCGCCTGCGCGTCGAACTTGTGGTGACGGTGCGAGCGGCCCCAGCCGAGCACGAAGTCGAGCCGGTCGCCTTCGGACAGCTCGTGCACCGCGTGCAGGCCGTCGAGCTGGCGGTTGGAGCGGAGGTGCAGCCGCAGCTCGGGCCGGCGCGCCGGCCGCACCTCCAGTCCGCCAAGGGCGGGCCGTACATGCGCGCCGCCGCGTGGCTCGAGGTCAACCTTCAGCCGGACCGTGCCGTCGAGCACGACCGCGGAGCGGACAAGCTCCGACCGGTGCGCCGGGGCGTCGTCGGTCAGGTCGGCTCCCGAGCGCACCGCGAGCGCGTCGGTGACCCGGACGGTCCCGGTGGCGCTGCGCAGATCGGTCTGCAGAACCGCGGTCTCTGGCTGGTAGACCTGCCTGGCCCCGGTCAGGTCCTCAGGGGTGATGCAGAAGCTGCCGCCCGCGTCGTGATCGAGCAGTCCGCAGAACAGCGCCTCGGAGTCGAAACGCGGCAAGCACAGCCACGGGATGCTGCCGTCGCGCCCGACCAGGGCCACCGTGGCCCCGTCGCCGATCAGCCCGAGGTCCTCCAGCGGCAGGTAGCCATCGCGCGTGCGGACGGGCCGGAACGCAGGATCAAGATCAAGCATGCAGTCTCCGCCCCCGACCTGCATCGCGCAGCAACACCACGCAGCCAGCAATCCCCACGTCTGGCCGGTCAACTGCATACCCTCGGCGTCCACTGGATACACCGGCTGCAGAGCCAGCCGTTGCCCCTAGCGTGACGGTCCGGGCTATGGTGGGAAACGACCGCCCATCCAGGGGCCGTATGGCTCGTCCGCCGGAGAGATCATGAGCCAGCCCGTGCAACCTCCACAGGACGGCAGGCTCCGTTTCTTCCGGCTGCCAATGTCGGAGAGCCGTACGCCGGCATATCAGATGGTCAGGGACGCGGGGGCGGTCATCAGAAGCCCGCGCGGCTACGTCCTCACGTCCAGCGAGTACGTCGAGTTCGCGCTGAAACATCCCGAGCTGTTCTCGTCGCAGAAGGCGTTCGACCTGGTGGGCAGCCCGCTGCCGCTGGTTCCCCTGGCCTTCGACGCACCCGCGCACACCCGGTACCGGCGGATCCTGCAGCCGTTCTTCAGCCCGCGCGAGGTGGCGGCCTGGCAGCCGATGGTCCGCAGGCTCGTGGGCACGCTCATCGACTCGTTCGCCGGCCGCGGGCACTGCGATCTGGTCACCGACCTCGCCATTCCGCTGCCGGCCGAGGTGTTCCTCACCCTGTTCGGCTTGCCGCTCGATGACAGGGACGCTCTGATCGGGTGGAAGGAGGGCCTGCTCTCCAGTCCCATCCTGGCCGCGGGGAACCCGTCCGAGGTGACGATAGAGGCGGGCGCCGAGCTGTTCGGTTATCTTGCGGGCCATATAGCGGAACGCCGCCGTGACGGTGCCGGTACCGACGACCTGCTCGGCCGTCTGCTGGCTGACACCAGCGAGGAGCGGCTGTCCGACGAGGAGCTGATCGGCCTGTCGTTCCTGTTCGTGCTGGCCGGGCTGGACACGGTGACGTCCGTGCTGAGCATCGTGTTCGCCGCGCTGGCCGCACAGCCACGGCTCCGGCAGCAGATCGTCGGCGACCCAGCGGTCATCCCGGCCGCGATCGAGGAGATGCTGCGGTTCGACGGTCCCGTCGTCTTCCTGCCGCGGGTCGCCAGCAAGGACATCGAGCTCGGCGGCCAGACGATACCGGCGGGCGCGCAGGTCCAGGTTTCCGTCGCGGTCGCGAACCGGGATCCGGCCGAGCACCCGGGTCCTGACGAGATCGACTTCGGCCGCCAGGAAAGGCATCTCGCGTTCGGGGCAGGCCCGCACCGTTGCCTCGGGGCGCACCTGGCCAGGATGGAGCTGCGCGAGGTACTGGCCGAGTGGCACAAGCGAATTCCCGAGTACCAGCTCGCGCCAGGATTCACCCCGCTCGTGCCGTGGCCGACGGGCACCGTCGGGCTCGACACGCTGGAGCTGGTGTTCCCGCCCGGCGGACGGAGTTAGTCCCGCCTGGGTCAGAACCCGGCCGGCTGGGGTCCGGCCGGACGCCACCTCCAGTCGGCCGGGCCGGGGTCCTCGGCGACCACGCGATTGCGAATGGTGCCGACCTGCTCGATCGTCACCTCGATGACGTCGCCTGGCTCGAGCCAGACCGGGGGCTGCCGGGCGAAGCCGACGCCTCCCGGCGTCCCGGTGGCGATGACGTCGCCGGGACGCAGCAGCGTGAAGGAGGAGAAGAACTCGATCGCGCTCGGGATGTCAACGATCATCTGAGACGTCCTGGCGGACTGCATCACCTGGCCGTTCAGGGTCGTCGTGAGGGCCGCGTCGGTCACGTCGGCCTCGTCGGTGGTGACGACCTCCGGGCCGATCGGCATGCTGCCCTCGAAGTTCTTTCCCGCGGTCCACTGGGTGGCGGCGCGCTGCCAGTCACGCGCCGTGGCGTCGTTGAGCACCACGTACCCGGCTATCGCGTCGATCGCCTTGTCCGCTGGGATGTACCGGCCGCCGGCTCCGATGACGAGGCCGAGTTCGCCCTCATAGTCGAACCTGTCGGTCAGCGCGGGCTTGACCAGGTCGGCGTACGGGCCGATGGCGCTGCCCTCGCCACGGACGAAGGATTCAGGCCAGGTCGGTACCTGCCTGCCGCCTTCGGCGGCGTGGTCGGCGTAGTTGACGCCGAGGCAGAGGATCCTGCGTGGCTCGGGCACCGCGGGCCCGAACTGCTCGGGCGCGAACTGCGTGCCGTCGGCATCGGTCAGTCCGCGGGCCGTGTCCATGGCCGCTGGCCCGGCGGCCAGCAGTCCGGCCAGCGATGCGAGCGCCGGATCGCCCGCCGCGTCGGCCACGTCCACGTAGCCCGAGCGTGCCCGGGCGTGCAGACGCAGCCCGCGTGCAGTGGAGATGGTCGCAAACCTCATCGGCGAACCTCCGAGACCGGCCGGCAGGCCATAGTTGTGGCAGACCGAGCATAGGGTCGCGGGCCGCGGCGGGCAGCCCCGGGACAACTCCCACCGCCGGGCGAAGCGGTCGCGAGGCCATGATCACGGAAACTTGGGCTAGCTACAGCATGCGCGAATTTCCGTGATCATGGCGCCGGGCCGCTATGTGGCACAGCACAACGGCCGGCTACCAATCACTGGCTTTAGCCACGTTGACGGCCAGGGGCGCCAAAACACATCCTCGGTCACGTAGATAATCCCGATTGCCCGCGCGGCGAGGAGGCAACA
>JASIGS010000411.1 GCA_030052355.1 Streptosporangiaceae bacterium
GACGACGCGCGGATGTGCGCGGGACCGAACCGCGCCCCCGGCCGGTAGCTCACACCAGAGTCGAACGGGACGCCCGCGATGAGGATGTCCGCCGAGGTGACCTCGTCCAGCCGGGGCAGCCGGGCAAACGTATCGGGACCCGCGAACCGGGGGACGAGGGTGGCATCGACTTGGCCGACGTGGCCGTCGCTGACCACTCGGGGAAGTCCGCCGGCAGTCTGGTCAGTCATCGAGGTCCTCTCTACTCACTCCGGCGCCCTGCCGAGTCGGCACCTGCCGTGAACCGGACGCTGACCTCAAGTCCGCCGTCGGGCCGGGCATGGGCGGTGAGTTCGGCCCGGTGTGCGTTGGCGATCGCCTGCACTATCGACAGGCCGAGCCCGTGGCCGGTGCCGTGGTGGCGACGGGCAGTGCTGAGGCGCTGGAACGGCTCGAAGAGCCGGCTGACCTCGTCCGGCGGAACAACGGGTCCGGTGTTGGCAACGGTGAGAGTTGCGCCGGCCTGGTCGCTTCCGGTCGTGATCTCGATGCGGCCGCCGGGAACATTGTGACGCACGGCATTGTCAACCAGGTTGACTATCAGGCGCAAGGCGAGGTCTGGGTCACCGGTGACGGGCGCTGGCCCGGTGGTGATGGTGGCCCGCAGCCCCCGGCGGTCTATCTCCGGCTGAGCCGCCTGCACGGCCTCAGCCGTAAGGTCCGCGAGGTCGAAGGGCTCGGTCTGTTCGAGGCCGCGCTCGCTGCTGGCCAGGGTGAGCAGCGCTTCGATGAGACGCTGCTGCTGCAGGCCGACAGCGAGTAGCTCTTCGCAGATTGACCGGAATTCGACCGCTGAGGCGTGCGGGTCGCGGAGCGTGAGCTCCAGCAACGTCTGCTCGAGCGCGAGCGGCGTGCGAAGCTCGTGCGAGGCGTTGGCCACGAAATGGCGCTGTGCCTCAACCGCTGCCTGCTGGGCATCGAACGCCGCCTGCAGCCGGGCGAACAGGTCGTCCAGCGTGTCACCGAGTCGCCTGAACTCATCATCGGGTCCCGCCAGGGCGAGTCGCTGGTGCAGGCTGCTTGCCGAGATGGCCCGGGCAGCCACCGTGATGGTCCGCACCGGGCGGAGCACCCGGCCCGCCACGACCCAGCCGAGCGGGAGTGATGCCACGGTCATGACCCCGAGGGTTATCGCAGACAGCGCCAGCAGGTGCGCGAGGTCGGCCGAGTACTGGCTAGCCGCCGACGCCGGCAACCGAAGCTGGCCGCTGCCCGTGGCCTTGTAAAGGGTGCTCGCGGTCACGCAACGCGGCTGGCCGCCGACGACCGTGCAGCGCGGGCCATCCGAGGTGGAAAACAGGCCAGTGGTGCGCGCGAGAATGTTCGTGATCGCGAGCATCACCGCGCCACACAGAAAGAACAAGCCGCTGTACAGCAGCGTGAGGCGCAGCCGGGCAGTGGGTCGCGGCAGCCGCAGCGACGAGGCGCGCGGCAGGAATGTCCGGGGAGTGCGCACGAAAGTCAGATCCGGTAACCCCCGCCCTCGCGCACCGTCTCGATAACCGGCGGCTCTCCAAGCTTGCCGCGCAGCCGACGGATGGTGGTCTTCACCGTAGCAGTGAACGGATCGGCGAATTCGTCCCAAACGCGCTCCAGAAGCTGCTCGGCTGAGACAACCGTGCCCTCAGCGGCGAGCAGGCACTCAAGGACGGCAAACTCCTTGGGACTGAGCGCCAGCCGGCGACCGGCCCGGAAGGCGACCCGGCGGGCGGGATCGAGGCTAAGGTCGCCGCGCTCCAGCGTGGGCGGCAGCGGCGCGGCGCTTCGCCGTGCCAGTGCCCTGATGCGGGCCACCAGTTCGGCGAACGCGAACGGCTTCGGAAGATAGTCGTCCGCGCCCAGGCCAAGGCCCTCCACCCGGTCTTTGATCGTGCTCGCTGCGGTGAGCATCAGCACCCGGCCTTGATACCTGCTGGTGGCTAGCCGGCGGCAGACCTCGTCACCGTGGATACCCGGCAGGTCCCGGTCGAGTACGACGACGTCGTAGCGGCTGACAGCCACGTGGCTGAGCGCGCCGTCGCCGTCGAACACCACGTCAACGGCCATGCCTTCGCGCCGCAGTCCGGCCGCCACCGCCTCAGCGAAGCGCTCGTGGTCTTCTACCAGCAGCACTCTCATGGTCATCCAGGTGTGTGGTCCTGCCGCAGCCGAGCCGGCCCGGTCGCGCCGGCCCGGCCGGGCCGGCCCGGCCGCGCCGTGGCGGCCAGCCGGACCCGATCTTCAGGCGGAGGATAACCGGCTCGCGGTAACAGCACGGTGACAGCGTCGATCACCGTGCTGTCACCGGCCCTGCCATAGAAACCTGCCGAAGGCATCCGCTGCAGACATTGCGGCGCATTCGGTGAACCAGGGGGTCGCATGAGCGACAAGATCAGCGGCGGTCACGGGTCGGCCCGCCGGGGGTGGCTGGGCAGTGGCTTCGCGGTGGTAGTCGCGGTCACGGCAGTGACCGCTGCAGCGTGCGCCGGCCATCCGTCCGCTTCGCAGCGGGACAACAGCGAGCTAACCGCCTGCATGCGGGCACGTGGCGTACCTAACTTCCCCGCCGCCACCAGCAACGGCCAGTTCAATCTCAACGGGATAGACCAGAAGTCGCCGCGGTTTCAGGCCGCGCTGAACAAGTGCGGGCAGCTGTTCCAGAGCCAGAACCCAGCCCAACTGACGGAGCAGGCCCTAGCGCAGGGAGTGAAATACGCGCAGTGCATGCGTGCGCACGGGATCCCCAACTTCCCCGACCCAACCGTGTCAGGAGGCGGCGTCTCCGGGCAGGTCAGCGGCAGCGGCGGCAGTGGCATCAATCTGCTCTCGCCGCAGGGCACAAGGGCACGGGAAGCATGCCGGCACATTCTGGCGAGTACGCCATGAGGCGGAAGCGGGCGACGAAGACCGTAGCCAGGTATCCGCGCCGTCGGCGCGCCGGTGCGGCGCTTCTTGCCGCTGTCGCCGCCGCGGGCGCCACCGCGGGAGTGTGGCAGCCGTGGCACGACGGTGCTCAGAGCGCTGGCGGCAGCGGCGTGTACCCGCCCTTCCTCGGAACGGTCAGCCGGCGCACGCTGATCGAGCAGACCCCGGTGAGCGCGACGCTCGGGTACGCGGGCAGCTACAGCGTCGTCAACCAGGCGCAGGGCATCTACACCGCGCTGCCGACGGCGGGCCGGGTGATCGGCCAGGGACAGGTCGCCTACCAGGTCAGCGGTGCTCCCGTTGTGCTGCTGTACGGGTCAGTTCCCGCCTGGCGGGACATGTCGGCGGGGATCAGCGGCCCGGACGTGGCGCAGCTGAACGCCGATCTGGTCACGCTGGGCTACGCCACCTGGGCGGACCTGGGCAGTGGTTCGGATTACTTCAGCGCGGCGACCGCGGACGGCGTGGCGA
>JASIGS010000044.1 GCA_030052355.1 Streptosporangiaceae bacterium
GCAGCGCAGCTTCGAGCGCGCTCAACGGCTGGTCCGGCTGCGTTTCTTCAGGCTGTGGTTCGTCGTGCGCTGCAGCGCTCATACGCATATGCTACCACCGGTAGCAAGACTGAGCGAGCGAGATAATCCCGGCTCACCAGCCGGGCGGTATCAGCGGACGACGGCCTCGACCTGATCGATGGCCCAGTCCAGGTCGGTCTCGGAGATGACCAGCGGCGGCGCCAGCCTGATCGTGCTGCCGTGGGTGTCCTTGGCCAGCACGCCACGCTCGGCGAGCCGCTCGGATGCGACGCGTCCTGGCAGGTCGGTGAACTCGACGCCAGCCCACAGCCCGCGGCCCCGGACCTCCTTCACCTTGGCGGCCGGCAGCGCGCTCAGCCTGTCGTGCATGTGCGCGCCCAGCTTGGCCGACCGCTCCTGGTACTCCCCGGTCGAGAGCATGGCGATGACCTCGCGGGCGACAGCGCACGCCAGCGGGTTGCCGCCGAACGTCGAGCCGTGCTGACCAGGCTTGAACACGCCGAGCACGTCGGCGGAGGACACGACGGCCGAAACGGGGACGATGCCGCCGCCGAGCGCCTTGCCCAGGACGTACATGTCGGGCACGACGTCCTCGTGCTCGCACGCGAAGGTCGTGCCGGTCCGGCCGAGGCCAGACTGGATCTCGTCAGCGATCATCAACGCGCCGTGTGCCGTGCACAGCTCGCGTACCCCCGCGAGGAAGCCAGGAGGCGGCACCAGCACGCCGGCCTCGCCCTGGATCGGCTCGACGAGCACCGCGACGACGTTGTCGCCCATCGCGGCGGCCAGCGCGTCGAGGTTGCCGTAGGGGACCACGTGGAACCCTGGCGTGTACGGGCCGAACGAGTTGCGTGCGTCCGGGTCGGTGGAGAAGCTGACGATGGTGATGGTGCGGCCGTGGAAGTTACCGTCGAAGACGACGATCACCGCCTCGCGGTCGGGCACGCCCTTCACCTCGTAGCCCCACTTACGTGCGGTCTTGATGGCCGTCTCGACGGCCTCGGCGCCGGTGTTCATCGGAAGCACCATGTCCATGCCGGCCAGCGCCGCGAGCTCGGCGCAGAACGGGCCGAACTGGTCGTGCTCGAACGCCCTGCTCACCAGCGTGACCCGCTCCAGTTGCCGCTGCGCGGCGGCGACGAGACGGGGATGGCCGTGCCCGAAGTTGATAGCCGAGTACGCGGCGAGCATGTCCAGGTAACGGCGGCCGTCGACGTCGGTCACCCAGGCGCCCTCGGCCTCCCCGATCACGACGGGCAGGGGATGGTAGTTGTGTGCGCTGTGCGCAGCTGCCTGGGCGCGCAGCTGCGCTGCGGTCGCCGTGGCGCTCGGCGGCGTGGTCGTCCCTGTGTAGCCGGTGCTAGACATCTCGGTCCTCCTGGGCTCGCTGACTACCTGAGCTCGAGCGTGCAGCACTTCGGCCCGCCGCCCGCTTTCAGCAGCTCAGACATGTCGACTCCGACTGGCTCGAAGCCCGCTGCGGCAAGCTGCCGGGCGAGGCCGGTGGCCTGCTTGGGCAGCACGACGTGACGGCCGTCGCTCACCGCGTTGAGGCCGAGCACTTCGGCGTCTTCGTCCTTGGCCTCGATCAGGTTGGTGAAGTACGAGGCAAGCGCCGCCTGTCCTGCGGCGTCAAAGGCGGCGGGGTAGTAGGCGGCGGTGTTGGGGTCCAGCACGGTCAGCGCGGTGTCGAGGTGATAAAAGCGCGGGTCGACCAGCCGCAGGCTGATCACCGGCAGCCCGAACAACGCCGCCAGCTCGGCAGCGACCGCCTTTTCGCTGCGGAACCCGTGGCCTGCCAGAATCGCGCGTCCGGCGAAGACGATGTCGCCTTCGCCCTCGTTCACGGTCGCCGCCTCCCGGACGACCCGGTACCCCGCCTGCCGGAACCAGCTGAGATAGGCGGCTGCCTCGGGTTGCCGTTCGGTGTGCCTGAACCTTGACCCGAGCACCCTGCCCCCGATGACCGTAGCCCCGTTGGCCGCGAACACCATGTCGGGCAGGCCAGGCTGCGCGCCAATGGTGCTTACGGTGTGGCCGAGGTCGGTGAAGACGCTGCGGAGCTGCTCCCACTGCCGCATGGCCAAATCGGTATCTACTGGTTTATCCGGATCCATCCATGGATTGATGGCATATTGCACCGTGAAGTGATCAGGCGGGCACATGAGAAAGTTCCGCATGGCAGTGCTGCGGCGGGTGTCCGTCATGGTTGGGTGGCTCCGGCTGGTGTCGTACGGTCCAGGGTCTATCCAGCCTAGGAGCGATCGGGTTGGGGCAGGAGTTATTGATCATGCAGATGCGTGGTGATCTGTTGCGCATCTGGCTGCCGTACGCGCGATCTGTTGCGCGGGCCTGCCAGCCGCGGCCGCCAGCTCCCTACTGGCCGACCAGCCTGACCAGGTCGAGTGCGAGCACCCGGTCGGCGGCGGCGAACGTCTCGAACTTTGAGCCAGCCGGCGGCTCCCTGTCGGCCGCCAGTTCACGCAGCGCGCGCAGCGCGGACGGGGTGTCCAGGTCGTCATCGAACGCGCCGGAAATGCTGGCCCAGTACTCCGCGCACATCGGCCTGCTCGGCTCGTTCGCCCAGTTGGCCACCTGCTCACGCAGCTGGCGCAGCTCCGCGTCGGCGGCGCTGAGGTTCTCCCACGTCAGGGCCTGCTTCTCCCGGTAGCTGTGCTGCAGCAGGGCCAGCCTGGCTGCCAGCGGGTCGAGGCCGCGCCCGGCAAGGTCGGCGACGGCCGGCTCGCCGTCCTCGAACAGCAGCCGCTCCGCGTGCACCCAGTGCCCGAAGACCTCACGTCCGGCGGCCAAATCAGAGCAGGCGCGCTCGTCCTCATGGTGCGGGAAGAGCAGGTCGACGCTGCCCGTGTGCAGGTCGATCACCTTGCCGAGGTACTCGGCCGAGGTCGCTGCGCACACCGCGGGCCAGGAGGGCACCCCGCTGCCCCAGGGCGCGTCGCAGGTCAGCTCCCCGTCATCCGCGGCCCTGTGCCAGAGAGGCCGGTCGGCGCGAGGCAAAGCTCGGTTGCCTGAGATGGCGCCATATCCGGGGAAGCTGGCAGTGTCGAAGTACACGGAGCCGTCGGCGGCGCGGGCACTCCCCGCGTTGATCAGCCTGGCGATGAGGTCGATGACGAGGCCTACCGGCTCGGAGCCACGCGGCGCGAAGTCGGCCGGCGCGATGTTCAGCGCGGCGCAGTCGGCCAGGAACGCGTCGTGGTCGGCCGGGCGGCCGGTGACCGGAACTGCCTGGCAGGTAATCACAGACAGGCCGTGCCGCTCGCCGTTCCGCCTGATCAGGTCGCACAGCAGGAACGGTCGCATGTCGCCGAGGTGCGCGGGCGCAGACACGTCAGGCCCGCAGCTGTAGATGCGCAGCTGCCCTGCCCGGGCCGGCCGGATCGTCGTCACCGCGCGCAGCTTGGTGTCGAACAGGCTGAACACGCCAGCCAGCTTAGGCCGTGGCCTAAGCCTGTGACTCGCCCGCAGCGCTGTCGCGCCCGTGCGTCTGCACGCTGTCGCGGCCGTGCGTCTGCGCGCTGTCGCGCCGGTGGCGCATGTCCTCGATCCGCTCCGCGTGCGCGAGCAGCAGGTCACTGCCTCGCTCGATGTAACGCGTAATGAGCCGCAGCTCGTCGTCTGAATACTTCTCGTACTCCACGAAGGCTTCCACCAGCGGCCCGTAGACCTCCGCCGCGCCCTGCCGGGCGGCCTCGGTGAGCTCGACCATGATCCGGCGGCGGTCCGCGGTGTCGCGAATTCGGCGCACGTAGCCCGCGGCTTCAAGCCGGTCGAGCAGGGCAGTGACCGCGCCGCTGGTCAGGCCGGTCTGCCTGGCGATGTCGCCCGCGCTCAGCCGGCCTGCGCGC
>JASIGS010000412.1 GCA_030052355.1 Streptosporangiaceae bacterium
GGGGACATCTACCTGTTCAAAAACAACACCGACTCGGCAGGCAACTCCTACGGCTGCCACGAGAACTACCTGGTCGGCAGGCACGGCGAGTTCGGCCGGCTCGCCGACGTGCTCATTCCCTTCCTGGTCACCAGGCAGCTCATCTGCGGCGCCGGCAAGGTCCTCCAGACACCGCGTGGCGCGGTGTACTGCGTCAGTCAGCGGGCCGAGCACATCTGGGAGGGAGTCTCGTCGGCTACGACGCGTTCCCGGCCCATCATCAACACCAGGGACGAGCCGCACGCGGACGCAGAGCGGTTCCGCCGGCTGCACGTGATCGTCGGCGACTCCAACATGAGCGAGACGACCATGCTGCTGAAGGTCGGGGCCACCGACCTGGTGCTGCGGATGGTCGAGGCCGGCATTGTCATGCGCGACCTGACGCTGGAGAACCCGATCAGGGCGATCAGGGACGTCAGCCACGACATGACTGGCCGCAGGAAGGTGCGGCTCGCCAACGGCCGTGAGGTCAGCGCGCTCGACATCCAGCAGGAGTACCTGGCGAAGGCGCTGGACTTCACCGCGCGCAAGGGCGCTGACGCGGTGACGACGCGCGTACTCGAACTGTGGGGGCGCACGCTGCGCGCCGTGGAGACCGGGGACCTCGGGCTGGTCGCGCGCGAGATCGACTGGGTGACGAAGCTCCAGCTGATCGAGCGCTACCGGGCCAAGCACGACCTCGCGCTCGCGTCGCCCCGGGTCGCTCAGCTCGACCTCGCCTACCACGACGTGCACCGTGGCCGGGGCCTCTACTACCTGCTGCAGAAGCGCGACGCGGTCGAGCGCGCCTGCCGTGACCTGGACATTTTCACGGCCAAGTCGATACCGCCGCAGACCACGCGGGCGCGGCTGCGCGGCGAGTTCATCGCCCGAGCGCAGGACCGGCGGCGGGACTTCACGGTCGACTGGGTGCACCTGAAGCTCAACGACCAGGCGCAGCGCACCGTGCTGTGCAAGGACCCGTTCCGGTCCGTCGATGAGCGGGTGGAGAAGCTCATCGCCGGAATGTAGCAAGTCGCCGACCCCGACTTGCCGAGTTACCGTCGCGTCGTTCCCGGGCTTTGCCGCCTGCAGTTGTTAGGCTCGGCGCGAGTTCGTCAGGGTCAGCGTCATCGGAGGCTTGCTCAGTGGCTGAGCCGCCACGCGACAGCCGCTTCAGTCGTGATGCGGTCGTGGTCGGAGGCTGCGGTCACGTCGGGCTGCCGTTGGCCGTAGCGCTCGCCAGCCGCGGCGCAACCGTGGCCATCTGCGACACGGACGCCCGCGCGGTTGGCACCCTCCGGTCAGGCCGGATGCCGTTCGCCGAGCCCGGGGCCGCAGCGCCGCTGCGCCGTGCGCTGGCCGCCGGCATCTTGACGGCGACCACCGATCCCGCGGTGACCTCCACCGCCGGATCCGTGATCCTCGTGACCGGCGAACCGCCGGATGTAGCCCTGGCCGGGCTGACGGCTCACCTGCGGGCGGGCCAGCTGCTCGTGCTGCGCTCTACCGTGGGACCTGGCGGGACTGCGCGGGCCGAGAAACTGTGCGCCGATCTCGGTCTCGACTGCGATGTCGCGTACTGCCCTGAGCGCATCGCCGAGGGCCGGGCGATGTCCGAGCTCTTCGAGCTGCCGCAGCTGATCGGCAGCCGCTCGCAGGCCGGGCTCGCCCGGGCCGCGCAGCTGTTCCGGCTCGTCACGCCGGCGGTCGTGAGCATGTCGCCCGAGGAAGCCGAGCTTGCGAAGCTGTACGCCAACGCCTGGCGGTACGTCAGCTTCGCCGTCGCCAACCAGTTTTACGAGATCGCCAACGACCAGGGACTGGACTACGAGCGGATCAGGCAGTGCATGACCGCGGGCTACGAACGCGGCGCGGAGCTGCCGAGGGCGGGCTTCGCCGCCGGCCCCTGCCTGCCCAAGGACACCCGTGCGCTGGCCGCGGCGCACCCGGCGTTCAGCCTCGGGCCCGCGGCTCTCGCCGCCAACGAGGGCCTCGCGGACTATCTCGCCGCGCGCCTGGACCAGCGCTACGGCCTGAACGGGATGTGCGTCGGCATCCTCGGGATGGCATTCAAGGCAGGCTCAGACGACACCCGGCAAAGCCTGTCCTACCGGCTGAAGCGGCTGATCGCGGCGCGCGGGGCGCGCGTGCTGTGCACCGACCCTATGGTGCGCGATGACCTGGACTTGCTGCCGCTGCAGGAGGTTGTCGCCCGCGCGGACCTGCTGGTGGTGGCGACGCCGCAGCCGGAGTACCAGAGCCTTTGCACCGACAAGCCGGTCGCGGACATCTGGGGCGTGACCGGAACGGGGGTGCGCACGTGACGCATGCGCTCGTGACACAGCGACCGCGGTTCTCGGTGGTGATGCCGGCCCACGAGGAGGGCGAGCGGATCACCGCGGTGCTGGACAGGCTGTTCGACTCGGTCCCGGCGTCTTGTCAGGTGCTGGTCGTGGTAGACAGCGCGGCCGACTCGACCGCGGGCGTGGTCGGCTACTACGCGAGAACCCAGCCCCAGCTTGAGTGCCTGGTCAACAACTACGGCAGCGGCCCGGCGGCGGCGATCAGGTACGGCATGGACCGCGCCAGCGGTCCGGTGATCGTGGTCACGATGGCCGACGGCAGTGACGACCCGCGCCAGATCGAGGAGTTGTGCGCTCAGGTCGAGCGAGGCGCGGTGGTCTGCGCGGCGTCAAGATACTCGCCAGGCGGCCAGCAGATCGGCGGCCCTGTCGTGAAGACCATGCTGTCGCGGCTGGCCGGAACGTCGCTGCAGGCACTCGCCAGGCCCGGGACACGCGACGCCACCAACTCGTTCAAGGCGTACTCGGTGGCGTTCCTTCGCACCGTCGGGGTTGAGTCCCACCGCGGGTTCGAGGTCGGGATCGAGCTGACAGCCAAGGCGCGGCGGCTGCGGCTGCCGGTCACCGAGGTCCCGACGACCTGGCAGGAGCGGGCCGGCGGCGGGTCAAGCTTCAGGCTGGTCCGCTGGCTGCCCGGGTACCTGCGCTGGTACCTGTTCTGCTTCGGGCGGCGGCTGACCGTGGAGCAGGTCGCTGCCAGGCAGCTGCGGGCCGTGCCGGGCGGTGCTACCCGGTGAGCGAGCGCGTACTGGTCAGCGGGTCGGCGGGCTTCATCGGCGGCTACCTGACCGCAGAGTTGCTTGCGCGCGGGTACCAGGTGATCGGCGTCGACAACTTCAGCAAGTACGGCCCGAGGCCGTCGCCGCATGCCGGCAACGCGGCGTTCACGTTCGTCGAGGGGGATGCCGCCGACCCGGCGCTGATGTCCGCGCTTCTCGCGGGCTGCGACCAGTTCATCGCGGCGGCGGCGATGGTCGGCGGCATCTCATATTTCCATGCCTATCCGTACGACATCCTCGCCGCCAACGAGAGGATCATGGCCGGCAGCCTCGACGCCGCGATCTCGGCTCACCGCCAGGGCAAGCTACGCAAGGTCACCTACGTCTCGTCGTCGATGGTGTACGAGAGCGCCGCGAGCTGGCCGTCGCACGAGGGGCAGCAGCTATGCGTGCCGCCACCGCGATCCGCTTACGGGTTCCAGAAGCTGGCCGGGGAGTACTTTGCCCGCGCCGCGTGGGAGCAGTACGGCCTTCCGTTCACGATCGTCCGGCCGTTCAACTGCGTGGGCACCGGCGAGTCCCGGGCGCTGCGCGCCGGCGAGGTCTGTTCAGGCGACGTCAAGCTGGCGATGAGCCACGTCGTACCCGACCTCGTGGTCAAGGTGCTGAAGGGCCAGGACCCGCTGCGGATACTCGGCTCGGGCAGCCAGCGCCGGCACTTCACCTACGGCGGTGACGTCGCCCGGGGGATCGTCGCGGCGATGGAGCACCCGCGAGCGACAGGCGAGGACTTCAACGTGTCAGCTACGACCGGCACGACGGTGCTGGAGCTCGCCGGCCTGATCTGGGCCAAGATCAGGGGGCCCGACGAGCCGCTCCGGGTCGAGCACGACGCACCGTACCGGCACGACGTCCAGTGCCGGACACCCGCGACCGGTAAGGCGAGGCGGATCCTCGGTTTCGAGGCGAGCACGACTCTCGGCGAGATGCTCGACGAGGTGATCGGCTGGGTCGGGCAGGCACTCGAGGCCGGCCTGCTATGACGGTGCTGCCATGACGGTGCTGCCGTGACCGCTCTGGCGCGGGCCATGTCGGCGTTCCAGCGGGTGCTGCCCGGGCGACGCAAGCTGCCTGCGCGGCCTAAGCTGCCCAGCCTGCGCGGCCGGAGCGTGCGCCTGCCACGGTTGCGGTTGCCGGACGGGCGGCCGCCCCGGCTGCCGCGGCTGCGCTGGCCGGGCCTGAGGCTGCCCCACTGGCGGCCGGCCCGGTGGTGGCCACCAGGATTGCGGCCAGCACGGCTGCGTCGGCCACGGTTCCTGACGCCAGATGCGCGGTCGCCACGCGCACTGCCCAAGCCAGCCACGGCGGGGACCGTGGCGGTGCGACCGGGTCGCCGGGCCAACCGAGCGCGCGGTCCTGGCGATGCCACCCGGGCCAGGTCCGCCTGGCTTGCGGTGCTGGCCCCGGGGGTGACCTGGCTGGTGGCGGGCGTGGTGCTGTTCGGCTGCTACCTGCACATGGCGCGGACCGTGCCGATCTCGTCGGACGGTGCTTCCAACGTCTTGCAGGCATGGGCGATGCTGCACGGGAACCCGCTGCTACGCGGCTGGATCGTGTCCGACGTGTCGTTCTACACCACCGAGTTGCCGCAGTACATGCTCGTCGAGCTGGTACGCGGACTGAGCCCGGACGTCGTGCACATAGCGGCCGCGCTGACCTACACCCTGCTTGTGCTGCTCACAGCCTGGGTCGCGAAGGGCAGGGCGAGGGGCGCCGAGGGTGTGCTCAGGGCGCTTCTCGCGGCGGGCGTGCTCATCGCGCCGCAGCAGTCGAGCGTGGACGTCCTGCTGGCAGGCCCTGACCACGTGGGCAGCGCGATACCGGTGCTTCTTCTCTTTGCGCTCGTCGACCGGGCGGGCCGGAAGTGGTACGTGCCGGCCGCTGCGTGGCTCCTGCTGTCCTGGGCGCTGGTCGCTGACCAGGTGGTGCTCATCACGGGCGTGGCCCCGGTGGCCTTCGTGGGACTGGCCCGCGGGTATGACCGCGTGGTCAGGCAGCGCAAGCCCGCGAGGAGTGCCTGGTTCGAGCTGGCCCTGACGACCGCCGCGCTCGCGGCGGTGCCCGCGGCGCGGGAGACACTCAGGCTGATCGCCTCGAAGGGCGGGTTCGTCGTATGGCCGGTGAGCAACGCCCTGGCGCCGTTCGCCGAGCTGCCGCACAACCTGCTCCAGGTGATTCAGGGCATTCTCGTGCTGTTCGGCGCAAATTTCCCGGGTCAGCACGTGGGTGTCAGCGCGGGCGTCGCGCTGCTGCACCTCGTCGGGGTCGGCCTGGTGGCCTGGGCCACCGGCGTGGCCCTTCGCCGCTTCGCGATCTGCGAGGCCGTGGTGCAGTTGCTCGCCGCTGGGGTTGTCTTCAGCGTCGTGGCCTACATGCTCGGCCCGAACGCCATCCAGCCGAACAGCAGCCGTGAGTTTGTCGCAGTCCTGCCGTTCGGCGCCGCGCTTGCCGGGCGGTTGCTTGCCGGGCGGCTCCGCCGGGCCAGGATGGCTCCCGCGCTCGCCGTCGTGCTGGCTGGCTACCTCGCCGGCTTCGTCCTGGTCGCCAGCATGCCGGCGGCGCCTGCACCGAACCTGACCCTGGCCAGGTGGCTCGAAGCACACGGGCTCGATTACGGCCTGGCTGACTACTGGCTGGCCAACTCGGTGACGGTGGAGAGCGGCGGCAAGGTCGCAGTGCGGGCTGTGAGCAGCGGAAACTACCTGTGGGTGGACCGCTGGGAGACCGATACGAAGTGGTATTCGGCTTCCGCCCACATGGCGAACTTTGTCGTGATGCCGAGTAACGGCTCGCCGTGGCGGATGGCGCCGAGCGCCGCCGGGATGCTGAAGGCGTTCGGCGAGCCGGCCGAGGTCTACCTGCTCGACCGTTACACCGTCCTGGTGTGGGACAGCAACCTCCTGGCGTCGCCTGCTCTGCATATCGGACAAGGTCCAGGGGGGTAGGCTGGCTGCATTCCAGCATCGAACTCCTGAGGAACGTCATGCGCTGCAAGGCAGCATCCTTCCTGATTGCGTTGCTCGCCTGTGCCGCTTTCGTGGCCGGCTGCGGGTCTTCGGCCACCACGACCGCCCCGAACACGAACGCCCAGGTCAAGGTCACCGGGAGCTTCGGGAAGGCCGCCACGGTCTCGATACCGAAGGCGGCGCCCAGCGACAAGCTCGCGGTCAGCACGCCGATCAAGGGCAGCGGCGCCGCGGTGACCACCGGCAACGCCATCCTGGCCGACATAACGCTGTACAAGTGGTCAGGGACGACCCACACGCTGGTCGACAGCACGTACTCGTCCGGGCCGCAGATGCTCCCCAGCGACCTCGGCCTGACCGGTCTGGAGACGGCGCTGAGTCACGCCACCCTCGGCAGCAGGGTCGTCGCGGTGCTGCCGCCGAGTTACGGCTACGGCTCGACCGGCAACTCGGAGCTGGGCATCACCGGCAAAGACACGCTGGTGTGGGTGCTCGACATCATGCAGCAGTACTCACCGACCGCGTCGGCCACCGGCACCCACGTCTCGAACGGCGGCGGCACGCTGCCGACCGTGACGGCCAAGACGGCGGGCGAGCAGCCGACCGTAACCGTGCCGAAGGGCTCGGCGCCGACGAAGCTGTCCGTGACGACGCTGATCAAGGGGACGGGGCCGACGGCTGCTACCGGCGACACCATCGTGACCCAGTACGTGGCGCTGATCTGGCGTACGGGCAAGGTCTTCAGCACCACCTGGCCCAGCTCCACCTCGACGGAGAGCGTGCCGTTCAGCTTCGAGTACGGGCAGAAACTCGGCGTGCAGGGTTTCGCCGACGGGCTGAAGGGCGTCCCGGTCGGCAGCCGCGTCATGATCGTCATCCCGCCGAGCCTCGGCTACGGGAAGTCCGGCAATTCCAGCGCGGGCATCAAGGGCACCGACACCCTGGTCTTCGTGGTGGACGTGCTCGGCCTGCAGCCGCCGATCAGCTAGCGCCCGCCGGCGGCTGCAGGCTGGCTGCGTGGCGGCCGGCCGCGGCCGCGGCCAGGAAGTAGGCCATCTCCTCGTCGAGACCGCGGCCCATGGTGGACAGCGGGACCGGGGCGGACCGCAGGGCCTCGGCCAGACCCTGCACGTCGGCCCGCACCACGTTGTGTCGTGCGCTGAGTGGTTCGGCGGCAGCCAGCAGCCGCGCGCCGAGATCGCCGCCGAGGTCGGGTACCACGACGTCCGCCCTGGCCATGGCCACGCGCCCGTACGCGGTCAGGCTGTGGTGGGAGATGCCGAGGTGCCGCTGCCGTGAGTCGGCCTGGCCGATCCGCAGCGACGCGACCGGCCTGCCGCGCAGCGCTGCAGCGGCGTTGACCGCCTCGCCGGCCGCCACCCCGGAGAATCCCCACCGAGTCCCGGTGCCGAGGTTGCCCGGCCCCTGCGTGACCACCGCGACCTCGGCACCGAGCACGTGCCTGGCCGCCAGCAGGCCGCTGTACAGCGTGACTGCCTCAAGGTCGCCGCCGAACGCCTGGCCCACTGTGATCGTCCCGGTCAGCCAGCCCGCCTCGGAGAGCCGGGCCCGGGTCCGCGAGAACCAGGCAGGCAACGCACCGCCGTCCTGCATCACGTACGCCACCTTCGATGGCGCGTCCCCGCGGCCGGCCCGGTAGCCAGCAACCACCGCCGGCAGCGCGGAGTGCAAGTCAGCGACCACGACGGGCATGCCCTCGATGTCGTCGGCGTCGCGCAACAGGTCGTGGAACCGCGATCCCTGCTCCTCGACCCCCAGTACGCGGGCCTGCATCGGCGTGTACCGCGCCTTGATCAGGTGCCCTGGCCCCTCGGGGTCGGCCGGCAGCCGGTCAGGCATGGCCACGACCAGCGCGTATCCGCCGCTGCCGAGCGCGAGCTGCAGTGCGGTGGTGTTCAGCAGCACCCGGTCGCCGACGACGGGCATGCCGGTGAGCCGCGGGTAGGCCAGCGCGGGAAGGGTGCGGCCGCCGACCTCGACCTCGAGTTCGACCGCGCCGTCCCAGCTAGTGCCGACGGCAGAAACCTCGCCAGTTCGCCACCAGATCACGTGTGCAGGGTAACGTCAGGCGTGGAAGAGGTGGGGAATGTCCAGGCGGAAGACCGAGCGGCTGCTCAGCCTTGTGGTCTGCCTGCTGTCCGCGCGCAGGTACCTGACGGCCGCCCAGATCAGGGAGGCCGTGCCCGGTTACCCCGAGTCGTTTGACGCGTTCAAGCGGATGTTCGAGCGGGACAAAGACGAGCTGCGCGAGCTCGGCATACCGCTGGAGATCGGCATGAACGCGCCTGGCGACGAGGAATACGGCTACCGCATATCCCGCCAGGCCTACGAGCTGCCGGAGATCACGCTTGAGCCGGACGAGGCGGCGATCCTCGGCCTGGCGGCGCGGGTCTGGCGGCGGGCGGAGCTCGCCGGTGCCGCCGAGGGTGCGCTGCTCAAGCTGCGCGCTGCGGGCATCGACGCCGACGACGTGACGCAGCCGGGTATCGAGCCGAGGCTCCAGACGGACGAGCCATCGTTTCGCCCGCTCTACGAGGCGGTGCGAGACCACCGGCCGGTGAGCTTCAGCTACCAGGGCGCGGGTCGCAACACGAGCCAGCTCCGCCACCTCGAGCCGTGGGGCGTCGTGAGCCGGCGCAATCGCTGGTACGTGGTCGGCCACGATACCGACCGCGGCGAGCAGCGGGTGTTCAGGCTCAGCCGGATCGTCGGCCCGGTCAGCTTCACCGGTCGCCCGGGGTCGGTCGTCGTGCCCGACGGGACCGACGTACGCGCCGCGGTCCGGGCGTGGGACAACGAGCCGCTGCCGCCGCCGCGCACCGGCCAGCTGCGGGTAAAGACCGGTGCCGGGCACGGCCTGCGACGGCTCGCGGCCAGCGTCAGCCCGGCCCCGGAGCCGGGCTGGGACGAGGTCGAGGTGGGGTTCACCGACGCCGTGTGGTTCAGCGAGCACGTCGCCTCGTTCGGCGCCGACGTGATCGTGCTGGCGCCCGCCGACCTGCGGGACGCCGTGATCGGGCGGCTCAAGGGGGTGCTGGCATGACCGGGCATCAGGGTGTCGCCGGGAAGGCCACAGCCACCCCGGCGCGGCACCCGGCCGGCCGGGTGGAGACCGCGACCGAGCGCCTGCAGCGGCTGCTCGCGCTCGTCCCCTATGTGATCTCCAGGAACGTCGTCGGGATGGCCGAGACGGCGGCCGCGTTCGGCGTGTCCGAGGACGAGCTGGTGGACGACCTCAACATGCTCTGGTGCGTTGAGCTGCGCTCGCCCGTCCCTTACTGCCCGATCGACCTGTCCTACGAGGGCGGGGAGATCTTCGTCAGCGAGGCAGAGGCCATGGGCCGGCCGCTCCGGCTCGCCGTGGACGAAGCCAGCGCGCTGCTGGTGGCGCTGCGCTGGCTGGCGGAGCTGCCGGCGGTCGGCGGCGGGTCGGCGCTCAGCCGGACGATCGCGAAGCTGGAGTCGGCGGCCGGCAGCGCCGTCGTGCCCAGCTCCCAGCTCGCCGTGCAGGTGGACGAGGCAACCAGGCACTGGGCCACGGAGCAGGTCACCGACGCGCTGACCAGGGAAAAGCGCCTGCACATCGTGCACTACGTGCACGGCAGGGACGAGGTCACCGAGCGGGACGTGGACCCGATGCGGCTGCTGGTGGTCGAGGGCCGCAGCTACCTGGAGGGCTGGTGCCGCCGGGCGAACGCCGTGCGGCTGTTCCGGCTCGACCGGATCATGGCCATCGAGGT
>JASIGS010000413.1 GCA_030052355.1 Streptosporangiaceae bacterium
GGCGTGTGGTACGCCGACAACATCAGCCAGGACTACGCGTTCCAGGGCCGGATGAACGCCCTGTTCAGCTGGATAGCTTCCTACGACTCCGTGTACCAGCTCGGCTCTACGCAGGCGCAGGTCATCGCCACGTTCGACGCGACCATGACGGAGCTGGAGAAGCACCCGATCTCCGACTCGTCCGGCCCGCTGATAGGGCCCGACGAGCTGAGCGACACGTTCCTGGTCGGCGGCTACAGCAACTCGTACTGGCCCTACCTGGCCTCCGCGCTGGCGAGCTACGTGCACGACAAGTCGGCCAGCGAGCTCATCTCGCTGTACCAGCAGGCAGGCCAGCAAGGCGAGAACGAGTTCGCCGTCTACAACGCGGTGGAGTGCAGCGACGTGAACTGGCCGCGGAGCTGGGCGTACTGGAACTCCGACACCAGGAAGGTCTACGCCAAGGCCTCGTACGAGGCCTGGGGCAACGCCTGGTTCAACGCAGCGTGCGCCTTCTGGCCGGTCAAGGGGCCAGCCAAGCCGCTGCAGATCGACGGCGCTCACCTGCCGCCGATCCTGATGCTGCAGGGCACGCTGGACGGGGCAACCCCCTACGCCGGGGCCCTGGTGGCCCGGCGGCTGCTGCCGACCGCCAAGCTCGTCGTCGTGCAGAACGGCGGCAACCACGGTCAGTCCGTGCAGTACCCGCCGAACACCTGCGTCGTCGGTTACGTGAACGACTACCTCGGCAGCGGGACCCTGCCCACCAAGCCGGGTCTCGTCAACGCGACGTGCAAGACCCTGCCTCCCCCTTCGCCCTAGACAACGGCCGCGAGCCGTTACCCTGGAGTTGTGCTGCGCACCAGAGCATGGCGATCGGCGTCCTTGCGCCTGCTCACAGACCACGATCGCGACGAGGCGCTGGCCCTGTGCGATCGCGATCCCGTCGCGAACGTGTTCGTCAGCGCGCGGATTCGCGCCGCCGGCCTGGAACCGGCCCGACTCGGCGGCCAGGTGTGGGGATTCCCCGAGTGCGGCGAGCTGACCGCGCTGTGCTACTCGGGTGCCAACCTGGTTCCGGTGCAGGCCGGACCCGACGCCATAGCGGCGTTCGGGGCACGCGCGCGGATGCAGGGCAGGCGCTGCTCGTCGATCGTCGGGCCGGCCGACGCGGTCGGTCCGCTCTGGTCGCTGCTCGCGCCTTCCTGGGGCAGGCCACGCGACGTGCGGGCCGTCCAGCCCGTGCTCGCCATCTCGCATCCTTCTGAGGTCGAGCCGGACCCGGAGGTCAGGGTCGTGGCCAGGAGCGAGCTCGACGTGGTGCTCCCGGCATGCATCGCGATGTTCACCGAGGAAGTCGGGGTGTCCCCGATCGGCGTCGATGGCGGCCTGGCCTACCGGGCCAGGCAGGCCGATCTGATCAGCTCGCGCCGGTCCTTCGCCAGGATCGAGGGACGGAACGTGCTTTTCAAGGCAGAGATCGGAGCGGTATCCCCTCATGCCTGCCAGGTCCAGGGGGTCTGGGTGCCGCCGGAGGCACGCGGGCGGGGGCTGGCGACCCACGGCATGGCGGCGGTGGTCCTGCACGGCCTGAAGCTGGCACCGGTGGTGAGCCTGTACGTGAACGACTACAACCTGCCCGCCCGTGCCGCGTACCGGCGGGCCGGGTTCACCCAGGTCGGCACGTTCATGTCGGTGCTGTTCTAGCCGTTCCGTTCTGGCCGCCACGTTCTGGCCGCGCCGTTCAAGCCGGGGCGGCAGTTTATCGGGATGCCGTAGCGCTGACGCGCTGTTAAGATTCTGTGCCCTTGTGCAAGCCACCCCCCGTCGATTCAGAGGAGATGAGCCATGCCGTCGGGCAGCTCGGCGCGAGCCGAAGCACCCAGTAAGGACCAGAAGACCACCCGGCCGACCGACACCCTGCTCCCCACTGACACTTTGCCCGCGGACACTGGCGCGATCCTCGCGGCCGAACGCGAGCACCTGCGCAAGTCGCGCGAAGACCTGGCCCGGATGCGCGCGGACGTTTTGTCGCTGCGCGCGCTCGGCGGCGATCCGGTCTCCGAGGAGTACCTGAAAGCCGACCTCTACCGGCGAGCCGAAGCCCTGAAGGACCTGCCCGATACGCCGCTGTTCTTCGGGCGGCTCGACTACCTGCCGGGAGCGCTCGCTGGATCGGGAGCCGCGGATGGAGCGGTTGCAGATGTAGCCGCTGATGCGGCACCGGCGGATGGAGCACTGGCAGATGCGGCCGGCGAGCAGTTCCACATCGGCCGGCGGCACGTCCACGACCCGCACGGCACGCCGGTCGTGCTCGACTGGCGCGCCCCGGTGTCGCGCCCGTTCTACCGGGCAAGTCAGGCCGAGCCGATGGGCCTGGACCGTCGCCGACGGTTCGGATTCTCCGGCGGTGAGCTGACCGCATTCGAAGACGAGCAGTTTGGCGGCGCGTCTGCCGGGCCGGCAGGGACTAGCAAGATCCTCATCGAGGAGATCGAGCGGCCCAGGTCGGGGCCGATGCGCGACATCGTCGCCACGATCCAGCCTGACCAGGACGACATAGTCAGGGCCGACGTGGAGCACACGGTGTGCGTGCAGGGCGCACCTGGCACCGGCAAGACCGCGGTCGGGCTGCACCGGGTCGCCTACCTGCTCTACGCGTATGCCCAGCGACTCGGCCGCGGCGGCGTGCTCGTCCTCGGCCCGAACCGGGCGTTCCTCGCCTATATAGAGAACGTGCTGCCAGCGCTCGGTGAACTCGACGTCACTCAGATCGCGGTCGCCGACCTGCTCGCGCCGGTGACGGTCACCGGCACGGATACCGAGCAAGCAGGGCGGGTGAAAGGCGACGCACGAATGGCGCAGGTGCTGAGCCGGGCGCTCTGGGAGCAGATCACCGAGCCCGCCGACGGCATCATGCTGGCCAGGGGATCGTGGCGGTGGCGCGTGCCCGCGCACGAGATAGCCGAGCTCGCTGCGGAGCTCCGTGCCCGCAGGGTGCGATACGGGACAGGGCGGGAGATGCTGTCGCACCGGATCGCGCACGTCATCCTGACCAGGATGGAGGCGGCGGGGGAGAGCTGCGACGACCGCACGCACGAGGCGGTCCGCAGGACCACCCAGGTGCGCCGGGCGGTTGACCAGGTG
>JASIGS010000414.1 GCA_030052355.1 Streptosporangiaceae bacterium
ACCGAGGTGACGGCAGCATTCCCGCCTG
Organism: Streptosporangiaceae bacterium; assembly: GCA_030052355.1. The sequence goes on from JASIGS010000414.1 coordinate 29, forward strand.
CGTTGAGGGCCGCAGACCCGGGCACCTCCTGCGCCGCGCTCCAGCGACCGTTGCGCTCGCTCGCCACGAACGCCTGCTGGCTGCCGGAGGCAATCCGGTAGAAGCCGCCGGCGGCGCAGTTGCCGAGCGACCCGCACGACACGGAATTGATCGCGGCACTCCCGCCCGCGTCGAGGGCCGCGGTTCCCGGCAGTTCCTCGGCCTTCAGCCAGCGGCCGCTCCGCTCGCTGACCACGAACGCCTGCTTGTGCCCGCTGCGGTCGGTGTAGAAGCCGCCGGCCAGGCAGTCGCCAGCCCGCGCGCAGGACACCGAGGTCACCTGGGCATCGCCGCGCTTGTTCAGGGCCGCCGTGCCGGACACCTCCTCGGCCGTCAGCCAGCGGCCGTCCTGCTCGCTCACGACGAACGCCTGGCTGTGGCCACCGGCCCCGGTATAGAAGCCACCAGCGCCGCAGTAGCCGGCCTTGGCGCACGACAGCGAGACGACCTCAGCGCTCCCGCCCTTGTTGAGCGCGGCCGTGCCGGGAACCTCTTCTGCCGTGCCCCAGCCGCTGGCGACAGGAGCGGCTGGACGGGGCGAAGTTCGGGCAGCGGCCGCGGTGCCGGCGGCGCCGTACACAGCGGCCATGCAGGCCGCACCGAGTGCCAGAACGGATATGACTGACTTCGCTGTCATCGTCAACGCCCACCCCGGTGTCGCGCGGAGACACCCCAGATGAGCGTGCCTGGCTGCCCGGGCCGGGCGCAAGGGGAGAAGTCCCCAGCTCAGGCGCGCTGGAACGACCACGGCAGCCCGGGCCGCCTGACCGACGGCGCGCCGGGGTCGACTTCGAGCACGTCCGGGAACCGAAGCCCGGCCCAGAAGCCGCCTGGGTCGGCGACGTTCACGGTGGCGGACAGCCACACGGTCATCGCCATGCCGTGACTGGCGATGACCAGCGGCCGCGGGCCAGCGAAGCCAAGCCAGTGCCGCACCGCCGCATCGAAACGGGCCGCCACGGCAGCCCGTGTCTCCCAGCCGGCGTGATCTGATCCGTTGACGTACGCCAGCCTGCCCGTCTTGAAATCGGCGCTGTAGGCCTCGTCTCGCCGGACCTCGTTGAAGCGCGCGTCGGTGCGCACGTCCCCGGCTGGCTCGAGTGTCTGGCGTGCCTTCGGCTCTGTGCTCGACACGAGCAGCGCCCCGGCCGGGAGCAGGGTCCGGATCGACTCTGCGTCTCGCCGTCCTTGCTCGCTCAGCCCCCACTCGGCCGCCGGGACCTCGGGTCCGTGGCCGGGCATCGCGTGCCGCACCAGCCACAGACTGCGCACGCCTTCAGCTGCCACCGTTCCCGCCCGGTGGTGCCGTGGACGGCGACGTACGTGCCTGCCCGCCCGGAACGGCTGGACTGACTTGGACCGGTACCTGAGTGATCTGGACGGGGACTGTCCGCCGGACGGGCCGGTGAAGCTGCTGGACGTGGTGCACTTGCTGAATCGTGTACTGGAAGGACCACAGGCCCAGGCCGAGCATGGGCACCACCAGCGCAGCGCAGGACACCGCCGCCAGCGAGTCCCGGCGCGGCAGCCGGGTGATGAGCCAGGCACCGAGCAGCGCGATGGGCGCCATCGCCGGAACATAGAACCGGACCGCTTGCAGCGTGCTGATGGCGGGGACCGCGGTCCAGGTGTAGGCCGCGTACAGGCCCCAGACGGCCGCCCAGGAAGCCGCCAGCGCCAGCCCGACCGCCAGGTCCTGCCTGGCCGCTGGGCTCGGCTCAGCTCTCGCAGCCGACCCGGGGCCAGCATCGCGCTGGCGCAGAGCCTGCGCGATGATCCACACCAGCGCGGCGAGGCCCAGCACGAGCATCGGCATGGACACGATCAGGTGAGCCGGCATGTACCGGAGGTTCAGCGGGATGGCGCGCAGGCTGAACTGGATCAGGCCGGGTGGGTAGCCGGACTTCAGCGGTCCGCCGTACACCAAGTCGTTAAACAGCGCGATTGCGGCGCCACACAGCGCGACGGTGCCGAGCCACCAAGCCAGCGCCCGTCCTGGCACCTGCCGCAGCCGCCAGGCCACGATGGCCGCCAGCACGGCGCAGCCGAGCACGACGATGTCGGTGTACCTGGTGAAGGTGGCGGCCGCCAGCGCCACGAAGGCCGCCACGCCGGCCCACCTCCGGCGTAGCTCGCCTGCCTCATCGGCCAGCACCGCCCACAGCAGCAGGCCGGTGCCCGCGGCGATCAGCGACGCGTCGGTGAACGTCGGCATGTAATCACGCCACGCGAACAGGATGGCCGCGCCCGATGTGCAGTACAGCCCGACCGCTGCCGCGCCGCCGAAACGCCCGAGCCAGCGCCGGGCGCCGAGGAACAAGCCGAGGCAGCCGAGCAGGCCGTACCACAGCGGTGCGAGCCTGATGATGCCGAGCAGCTGGAACAGCACGGCCAGGAACGGGTACCCGGGGTCTTTCTGGCTGATCCACCGGCCGTTGGCCAGCTGTGTCCACTGGGTCAGGATCGGCCCGCCGAGTTGCCGCCGCACGCCGCTGGACAGCGTGTACACCTGGTTGGCCAGTGCCTGTGCCTGAGCGGTCGACAGCGTCAGCAGGTGCCCGTCGGTGATCCCGATGATCGAAGCCTGGTAAGCGTGGTCGTCGGGCTCCACCAGGATCGGCGCCACTCGCAGCACGGCCAGGCAGAGCACGGCGAATACTGCCAGGCAGAACAGGACCTCGCCACGGCTCACCCCCGCCCGCGGCGATGCCGTGGCCTCGGCGCGGGTGCCCGCGCCGCCGAGGTACAGCCGGACGGCCAGGACGGCCACGCTGGCGACCTCCGTCCAGGTGGGCCCGGCGACCGTGCTGATGTACTCGTCTGCCTCCGGGTCGCCGGTCAGCCAGCTGTCCTGGAAGTCAGCGACCATGTCCTCTTCCCACTGCTCCCGGTACCAGCCGGGCAGCAGCTGCAGCACCTGCCGGTACCGCCGTTCCAGGTTGCCGCTTATCTCGCTGCCCGCGCTCTGGTCGGGCTCAGTCTCGCCCGCACCAGCCCAGTGGTCGCGGCGTGCGGGCCCAGCCCCTGGAGCCGCCTGCGCGAGCACAGCAGGGGCACGAATGCCGTGCCCCGCCAGCGCGCGGCGCCCCTTGGTGGTGAGCCGGTAGTAGCGGCGCACCAGGCCGTCGTGCGGCTCGGCCCGGTCGGGCGCGATCAGCCCCTCGGCGGCTAGCCGGTGCAGTGCCCCGTACAGGCTGCCGATCTTGAGGTTCACCCGCCCTTGCGACAGCTCGGCCACCTCGCCGACGATGCCGTACCCATGCCTCGGGCCACCGGCCAGCGCGGCGAGCACGAAGAGCGCTCGCCCGGTCATCGGTCTGGCCGCCATCCCGCCAATATATTGGAAAGAAAGATATTCGTCCAGGCAGTATGAGCTAGGTAGCAGGTTGGAGCGGCAGGCAGGAGCCTGTCCGGCGGGCTCTTCGCTCGCAGCGCTAGCCGGCCGCTGATCGAGGTCGTTCCTTTACCCCGTCCGCGAGCAGTGCCACCACCTCAGCGATGCGCGCCGCGCGAAGGTCTGGCCGGCGCGTCGTCGCATCGATGTAGCGCAGGTAGGCCTTGCGGTAGTTATGACGGCGTGACCCTGGGAGTCCGCAGTGA
>JASIGS010000045.1 GCA_030052355.1 Streptosporangiaceae bacterium
CGGGCGGCGGCACGCAGCCCTTGGGTCCGGCGCCCAGCCAGCGACCGGGACCAGGCGGCCAGCACGCGGGGAACGGCGGACCGAGGCCGGCACCGGCCGGAGGCATCCAGCACGGCGGCCTCGGAGGTGGCCCGCAGGGCGAGGGTGCACGGCGTGCCCCGGCGGACTACGGACGCCGCCCCGACGGTGACGACACAGCCGACGGCCTGAAGATCATCAGAGACTAGCGCTTCGGCAAGCCATCACCGAGACCCGGTGAATCATGATCACGGAAATTAGCGCTAGCAGGAGCATGCTGGAATTTCCGTGATCATGGCACGGGCGGCGCGCGCCTATCCAGGCAGCGTGTCGAGCCGCCGCAGGATGACCCCTTCCCGCAGTGCCCACGGGCAGATCTCCAGCACGGGCAGGTTGAGCAGGTCCATGGCGGCGTCCGCGACGATGGCGCCAGCAGCGAGCTGCCTGGCCCGGCCGGCGGACACGCCGGGCATCTCGATCCGCTCCGCAACAGTCGTCTGGGCGAGCCGCTCGGCGAGAGCCGTGACGTCGGTGTGCTTCAGCGTTCGCCGGACGTAAACTCCCTCACCCGAAGGCGCGGCCCCCGACAGCCTGGCTAGCTGCCGGAACGTCTTGGACGTCGCCACCGCGTGGTTCGCCGGACCGTCCCGCAGCAGCGTCCCGGCTTGAGTGGCGATCTCGGCCCGCACGTGCTTGCGCAGCTTGCGCACGTCGTCGGCGGATGGCGGGTCGCCGGGCAGCCGGTCGCGTGTCAGCCGGCCGGCACCGAGCGGCAGCGAGATCGCGATGGCCGGCTCCTCGTCGACCCCGGACGCGATCTCCAGCGAGCCGCCGCCGATGTCGAGCAGCATCAGCCGGCCAGACGACCAGCCGTACCAGCGGCGGGCGGCGAGAAACGTCAGCCGTGCCTCGTCCGGGCCCGGCAGTACCTTGATCACCACACCGGTCTGGGACTCGATCTGCGCGAGCAGCTCGTCGCCGTTGGCCGCGTCCCTGATGGCGGACGTGGCGAACGCCAGGATCTCCTGTACGCCCTTGTCCTCCGCGATCATCAGCGACTCGGAGACGAAGTCGCGCAGCTGCCGCCCGCACTCGTCGGTGACCCGGTTCTTGGCGTCGAGGTTCTCCCCGAGCCGGATCTCGGCCTTGTGCGAGAAGGCCGGCAGCGGCCGGCCGCCCTGATGAGCGTCGACAACCAGCAGGTGGACAGTGTTAGACCCCACGTCAAGCACCCCAAGCCGCATGCCTTGACGCTACTGCACCACCTCAGGCGGAACATCCGCGGACACGGCCGTGCTGACAGTGGTTACGGACGCCAGCAAACACGCGCGGAGGTCGGGCATGACGGTAACTGAGGCCACGGACATCAGGGTGGAGCGCAGCCCCAAGCGGGTCAGGGTCCTGCTCGGCGGCGAAGTCGTCGCTGACACCCTAGGCGCGCTGCTGGTCTGGGAGAACCCGTATTACCCCGTCTACTACATACCCGAGAGTGACGTGCGAGCCGAGCTGGTTCCCGCCGGCCCGGTTCCAGCGGGTACCCGGCCTGCGCGCTTCGGCGAGGGCGAGCTGTTCACCGTCAAGGTGGCCACGGCCAGTGCGGAACGCGCCGCCCGGCGGTACCCGCACAGCGCGGCCGAGCAGCTCAGGGACGCGATCCGGTTCGACTGGAACGCGATGGACGAGTGGCTCGAGGAGGACGAGCCGGTCTACACGCACGCGCGCAGCCCGTACACGAGGGTCGACATCCTGGCGAGTTCACGGCACGTGCGCGTGGAGATCGACGGAGTCACGGTCGCGGACTCCCGCAGCCCGCGGATCCTGTTCGAGACCGGCCTGCCGCCCCGCTACTACCTGCCGATCACCGACCTCAGGACGGACCTGCTGCGCCCGTCGGCCACGCACACGAGCTGCCCGTACAAGGGCACGGCGAGCTACTGGTCCGTCGACACCGGCACGGCAGTCCACGAGGACGTGGTCTGGACTTACCGGGCGCCGCTGCCGGAGAGCCAGAAGATCGCGGGGCTTGCCTGCTTCTACAACGAGAAGGTGGACGTCTATATAAACGACGAGAAACAGGAACGCCCCCGCACGCATTTCAGCTAGGGCGTGTCTCGCCCTAACCAGCGGCCTGACTGGCTGCCGGGGAACTCGCGGCGATCGCGTCGGCTCCTTCTGAGTCCGCTTCTTCAGAGTCAGCGCGGTCCAGGTCCTCGATCCTGGCCGCCGACGGCGGCCTGGCGGCCTGCAGCGCGACCGCGGCTGCCTCGGCATCCGCCAGCACCCGCACCAGGTTGCCGCGGGCGAGCTTGCCGCAGTCCTGCTCCGACCAGCCGCGCTCGAGCAGTGCGGCGATCAGGGCGGGGTAGCGGGACACGTCTTCGAGCCCCTCGGGAAGTGAGCCGACACCGTCGAAGTCGCTGCCCACGCCGATGTGGTCGATGCCGGCGACCTCGCGGACGTGCTCGGCGTGCCGCACTACGTCGGCCAGGCTGGCCGTGGGCTGCGGATGCGCCTGCGTCCACTGCCGCTGGAATTCCTTGCGTTCTTCCCAGGCGGGCGCGTCGAGCCAGCCGTGTGCATCGAAGCCGCGCTGCTCCATCTCGGCGGTCATCTCGAGGCTCCAGTCTCGGCAGCGCTGCGAGACGAACGCCGGCACGAACGTGATCATGCACAGCCCGCTGTTGTCCGGCAGCCTGGCGAGCACCTCGTCCGGCACGTTCCTCGGGTGATCGCAGACGGCCCGCGCCGACGAGTGCGAGAAGATCACCGGGCCCTCTGCCGTGTCCAGGGCGTCGTTCATCGTGGTGGCCGCCACGTGCGACAGGTCCACGAGCATGCCCAGGCGCTGCATCTCCCTGACGACCTCGCGCCCGAACGCGGTCAGGCCGCCGTGGACCGGCTCGTCGGTGGCCGAGTCGGCCCATGAGGTGTTCAGGAAGTGGGTCAGCGTCATGTACCTGACGCCGAGCTGGAACAGAGCCCGCAGCGTGGGCAGCGAGCTCGCGATCGAGTGCCCGCCCTCGGCTCCGAGCAGCGAGGCCACCTTGCCC
>JASIGS010000415.1 GCA_030052355.1 Streptosporangiaceae bacterium
TCCACGGCCTGGCCGTTGGACCACTTCCACGGCTTGAGGTTGATCACCCAGGTCCTGCCGCCGTCGGCGAAGATCGGCGCGTACGCGGGGGACAGCGCATAGTTCACCGTGAGCGAGTCGTTGTCCCCGCCGAACATGTAAAGCGGCCGCACCATGAGGTACTCGAAGTCCTGGTAGTTCGCCACGCTGTAGCAGCCCGTCGGCTCCATCGGGAAGATGCAGGACGCCCCGTTGCCCTCGACGAAGGGCACGTAGGCCACGGCACCCTTCACGGATGCGTCCGACGTCTTGCTTGCAGCGTGCCGCGCCGCGTGGCCCGCGACGGTCACGCCGGCGATCAGTCCCGCGACGGCCGCGGCCGCGGCAACCGGGGCCAGCCATCGGGCCGTTCTTGCCCGACGGCGTCGCGGCGAGACGCGCAGCGGGCGGATCGACTCCGGCTTTGCGCGTTCGGCGATGCCTTTGAGCTCGCGGCTAAGCTGCTCCTCGAGTTTGGTCATCGTTCGTCCCTCCCCACGGAGCGAGCGAGTGCGGCTAGCCCGCGGCTGCAACTGCTGCGCACCGCGCTCGGCGCGACCCGCAGCGTGCTCGCGATCTCGGCGACGTCCAGGTCCAGGTAGTAACGGAGCACCAGCACCTCACGCTGCCGCCGGGGCAGCGAGCGCAGCGCCTCCGCCAGTTCGCTGCGGTCGGCGGCAACCGCCTCCGGGCCGGCGTCGGCCGCGGTGGCCGCTAGCTGCGGTACATGCTTGCGCGCCACCGCCGCGCGGCGGTACACCGACCGGCAGCCGTTGAGCACGCTGGACCTGACGTAAGCGAGGCTGTTATCCGGCCCGGGCTGGCCTGCCCAGCGCCGGTGCAGTCTCTCGAAGGCGTCCTGAACGACGTCCTCAGCCGTTGCCATGTCACCGACCATGACGAGAGCCAGCCGCACGAGGTCCAGATGGTGGTCGCGGAAGAGGTCCGTGATGCCTCCGGTGAGGCCATCAGGCTCGAGGTCTGCGCCAGCCCGGGCTTCGGGGTCACTGGCCTCGGCGGCCGTCGCCGCGTTCACGCTAGGTCCGTGCCGTTAATGAGCTCACGCTACAAAGACGCCGACCGCCAGCCCAGCGCTGCAGGCGGGCCGGGCAGTACCGCGCTCGGCGGTCAGGTCACCACGCGGCTGCTATGGCGTTCGCCCCGCTGGATCCGCTCGTCGGAAGTGCGGTGAACCGGCCGCCATCCACCCTGCCGAAGCGGTTGGTGACGGCGCCCGCATCGCAACTGACCAGGAAGTAAAACCCTGCCGGAGCGATTGCGAATGGCGCACACTGCGACTCGCCGGGAAAGAAAGCGACATGGACCAAACGCCCAGTCCGAGTCGAGGTCTCGACAATGCGCGCTCCCTGCGGGTGATTGCTGGGCTTGGCAGGGTACTCACCAAAGGCCCAGGCTTCCCCGGTGGGCATCAGTGTGGGCAGGGTGGCCATGGTCCAGTGTGGCTGTGCCTGTGGTTCGGCGAGCGCGATCGGCTTGGCGTTGGCGAGCAGGCTGCCGCCATCCCCGGAGACGTTCAGCGCCCAGTATGTCCATTGGCCGTCCCCCGGCGCATCCACCACGAGGCTCTGCCCATCGATCCAGGCCAGCGGCCCCACGATGGTTGGCACGCCGGAAACCGTATTGGCAGGGCGGGCGTCAGTCCACTGGACCAGACGGCCGGTGATGAGCGAGACGACAGCGACAGTCGGAGCTAGCCCCGTACCCACAAACGCGATCTCGGTGCCGTCTGGCGACAGCAGACCGGAAGCCGCATTGATGTTATTCACCGCGCGCTGAACGCTGGCGGGGTACCTAGTGAGACCGTCGGGGCGCCCGTCCGACGCCAGGCTGAGGGCGTAGAGCCCGTCCGCGGCGCCGATCACGAACAAGCGGTCGCTAGCGGCAGCCTGCAGGAGGCCCACGAGCTGGGACCCCCCGGACGACGGTAGCTGGACTGAGCCCGTCGTGGTTCCCGTGGCCGCGGCGCGCACGATGGCGAGCAGGACGCGCTTGTGCTCTCGAACTGACCAATTCACTGTCACGTAGTACTTCGGCATGCCCGCCTCAGTCGTCGGCGAAGTCAGCCGCCCCGCCGTGCTCTGGTCAGCGACGGTCACGCCAGCGATGACTCCTGCGACCGCCACGGCCGCGGCGACCGGGGCTAGCCAGCGGATCGTTCGTGACCGGCGGCGCTGCGGGGGAACGCGCAGCGGCCGTATCGACTCCGGCTTGATGAGTTCCGCGATCGCCCGCAGTTCGCAGCGAACCTGTTCTTCCTTGTCGATCACCGGTGGTCCCTCCCAAGGGCGCGGCCGAGCGCTGTCAGGCCGCGGGTGCAGTTGCTGCGGACCGCGCTCGGCGTGATCCGCAGCGTGCTCGCGATCTCGGCGACGTCCAGGTCCAGGTAGTAGCGGAGCACCACCACTTCACGCTGTCGTGCGGGCAAAGAGCGCAGGGCGGTTGCGAGTTCGCTGCGGTCCGCGGCCCGCAGCCCCGGGTCGGTAGGCGCCGCCTGCGACCTGGCTAACTGTGGCGCGTGCTTGCGCGCGACGGCCGCGCGCCGGTGCACGGAGCGGCAGCCGTTGAGCACGCTGGACCGGACGTAGCCGAGGCCACGCTCCGGCTCGCGCAGCCGCTGCCAGCGCCCGTGCAGTCTCTCGAACGCGTCCTGCACGACATCTTCAGCGGTGGCCAGGTCACCGACCAT
>JASIGS010000416.1 GCA_030052355.1 Streptosporangiaceae bacterium
TCAGGCCCAGCCCGCTGGCGCGCGGCCGGCCGAGGACCGGCGCGGCTCGAGCTAGCCGGCTGGCTGAGCCGACGCGGCCTGCTGCTCGGCCGCCGGCTCGGTGGACTTCTCGTGGTAGTGGTACTTGCCGCCGCGCAGCCAGGACATCACGGCCGCGGCCAGGCAGGCAGCGATCGCGAAGTCGAAGGCCGTGTGCAGGCCGTTGGCGAACGGGCCGGAGATCAGGCTGGGGAAGAAGCTGCGGCCGGTCAGCGTGGCGGCCTGATGGGCGGGCAGCCGGGCGAGAATGGCCGGGCCGACGAGGTGGCTGACCGGGCTGTAGCCGAGGAACGCCGCGAACAGCGTCGAGACCGGCGGCAGGTGGGCGGCCCGCGCCGCCGCTGACGCCGGGACGCCGTGCGCCACCAGCCCGTGGTACAGCGTGCTCGGCAGGGACGCGGACAGGCCGAGGATCATGAGCGTGAAGAAGATCCCGATCGACAGCACCTGGGCACTGTTCTGGAACGTCGAGTTCATCCCCGACCCGACCCCGCGGTGCTGCGGCGGCAGGCTGTTCATGACCCCGGCCCGGTTCGGCGCGGCGAACGCCCCCATGGACAGGCCGTTCAGCAGCAGGATGAGCCCGAACGCCCAGTACGGGAAGTTGACAGGTAGCAGCTCGAGCAGCAGGAACGAGCCGGCGGCGACGATCATCCCGCCGGATGCGAACGGCCGGGACCCGAACTTGTCGGACAGGATCCCGGATATCGGCCCGGCCAGCAGGAACCCTGCGGTGAGCGGCAGCATGTAGATCCCCGCCCAGAGCGGCGTCTGGCTGAAGCTGTAACCGTGACGCGGCAACCAGATGCCCTGCAGCCAGATGATCAGCATGAACATCAGGCCGCCGCGGCCGACCGCGGCCAGCATCGACGACAGGCTCCCGGCAGTGAACGCGCGGATCCGGAACAGCGCGAGCCGGAACATCGGTTCGGCGATCCGCGTCTCGATCAGCGCGAAGGCAGCCAGCAGCAGGACGCCGCCCGCCAGGCAGCCGTCCACGAACGGGCTCTCCCAGCCCATCGTGGAGTGCCCGTAGGGCTGGATGCCGTACGTGATGCCGACCATGATCCCGATCAGCCCGAGCGCGAACGTCACGTTCCCCGGCCAATCGACGTGCGCGGTGCCGCGCCGCGGCACCTCCTTGAGCTTCAGGTATGCCCAGACCGTGCCGAAGAGGCCGATCGGCACCGACACCAGGAAGATCAGGCGCCACTCGATGGGCGCCAGCACGCCGCCGAGCACCAGGCCGATGAATGAGCCGCTGATGCCGGCCACCTGGTTGATGCCGAGCGCCATGCCGCGCTGGTTTTCCGGGAACGCGTCGGTCAGGATCGCAGCGGAGTTCGCCATCAGCATCGCCGCGCCGACACCCTGGAAGACGCGCATGATCACCAGGTACAAGGCGGCCGCGGTCCCGTGCATCCAGGTCACCGTCAGCAGCAGCGAGAAGAAGGTGTACACCACGAAGCCGAAGTTGTACATCCGCACCCGGCCGTACATGTCGCCGAGCCGCCCCAGGCTGACCACCAGCACGCTCGTCACGACCATGAAGCTGAGGATCATCCAGAGCAGGTAGAAGCTGTTCCCCGGGGCCAGCGGGTCGATGCCGATGCCGCGGAAGATATCCGGCAGTGCGATCAGCATGATCGAGATGTCAATCGTGGCCATCAGCACGCCGAGCGTGGTGTTGGACAGGACTACCCACTTGTAACGGTCAGGCTGGGGCCCCGGCGATAGTTGCTTGGAGGATGCAAGCTTCACGACCGCCAGGCTAACCCCCCGGGGTGCGGGGGCTGGTCCACGGGCGGATGTAGCGTGCCAACCATGCCCACCGCCACCGGACCTTTCCTGAATTGGGCTGGGAACGTGCGTTTTCGCGCCACCGCCCTGGCCAGCCCGACCTCGGTCGCCGAGCTGCAGCGCCTGGTGGCGGGCTCCCGCCGGGTCCGGCCGATCGGCACCGCGCACTCCTTCAGCCCGATCGCCGACACGGACGGCTGCCTGGTCTCGGCTGCCTGCCTGCCGGCCGAGGTCGAGATCGACACCGACCGGGCCGCCGTGCGGGTGAGCGCGGGCCTGCGCTACAGCGACGTCGCGCCGCGGCTGCACGACCGCGGACTGGCGCTCCCCAATCTCGCCTCCCTGCCGCACATCTCGGTTGGCGGCGCGGTCGCCACGGGGACGCACGGGTCGGGCAACGGCAACGGCAGCCTCGCCACTTCGGTGTCCGAGCTGGAGCTCGTCACGCCCGACGGCGACCTGGTCACGGTCCGTCGTGGCAACGCGGCCGGGCCAGCGCCCTTGGCGGGCACCGTCGTGGCCCTCGGCGCCTGCGGCGTCGTGACGGCGCTCACACTGCAGGCCGTGCCGGCCTTCACGATCCGCCAGTACGTGTACACCGGTGTGCCGTTCGATGAGGCTGAAGAGCACTTCGGCGAGATCACGGCCGGTGGCTACAGCGTGAGCATGTTCACAGAC
>JASIGS010000417.1 GCA_030052355.1 Streptosporangiaceae bacterium
GCCTGCGCGCCGGTCCGGGCCGGACGCGGCGCCGACCTGGAGTGCCGCCCCGGGCGCTGCGGGCCTGGGCCGGTCTGCTTTGCAGGGCCGGCCTGCGGCGCGGCAGCCTGCTGAGCCGCACCGAGTGCCGCGACGGCGGCAGCGCCGTTCCCGGCCACGGCAGGCGCCTCCTCGATGACCGGGCTCTGCTGAGCCACCGGTTGCAGGTTGAACAGGGTGCTGACCGACTCTTCCTTGATCCCGTCCATCATCGTGGTGAACATGTCGTAGCCCTCCCGCTGGTACTCGATCAGCGGGTCGCGCTGGCCGTAACCGCGCAGGCTGACGCCCTCACGCAGGTAGTCCATCTCGTACAGGTGCTCGCGCCACTTCCGGTCGAGTACCGACAGGACGACCCGGCGCTCGAACTCGCGCATGACATCGGGAGTCAGTTCCTCGCTACGCCGGTCATAGGCGGCGTGCATGTTCTGCTCGACCGTCTCGGTGATCTGCTCCCTGGTGAGCTGCGCCTTCTCGCCGCCGACCTCGTCGATCATCTCGTCGACGGTGATGCTGATCGGGTAGAGCCCGCGCAGCGCCCGCCAGAGCTTGTCAAGGTCCCACTCCTCGGGGAAGCCCTCGGAGGTCTCCCCCTGCACGTAACCACCGACCACGTCGTCGATCATGCCCGAGATCTGGACCTGCAGGTCGGCGCCCTCCAGAACGGCCCGGCGCTCGTCGTAGACGACGGTGCGCTGCCGGTTCATGACGTCGTCGTACTTCAGGACGTCCTTGCGGATCTCGAAGTTCAGCGCCTCGACGTTGTGCTGCGCGGACCGGATTGCCCGGCTCACCGGCTTGGACTCCAGCGGCACGTCGGGCGGAGTCTTCATCAACTGCATCAGGTGGGCGATCTTGTCGCCGTTGAACCTGACCATCAGCTCGTCCTCGAGCGAGAGGTAGAACCTCGACTCGCCCGGGTCGCCCTGCCGGCCGGACCGGCCGCGAAGCTGGTTGTCGATCCGGCGCGACTCGTGGCGTTCGGTGCCCAGCACGTAAAGACCGCCGGCCGCCACCACTTCCTCGTGCTCCTCGGCCACCGCCTTGCGGGCCTCCTCGACCGCTCCCGGCCAGGCCTCCTCGTACGCCTCCGGCGTGTCGACCGGGGACAGCTCGCGCCGGTGCAGCTCGAGATCGGCGATGAAGTCCGGGTTGCCGCCTAGCATGATGTCGGTACCGCGGCCCGCCATGTTGGTCGCGACGGTGACGGCCCCCTTGCGGCCGGCCTGCGCGACGATCGCGGCCTCTTGCTCGTGGTACTTCGCGTTCAGCACCTGGTGCGGAACGCCGTTGCGCTTGAGCGCCTTGGACACCCGCTCAGACTTTTCCACGCTGGTCGTGCCGACTAGCACCGGCTGGCCGTTGTTGTGCCGCTCCACGATGTCATCGACCAGGGCGTCGTACTTGGCCTCCTCGGTCTGGTAGACGAGGTCGGGCTGGTCGACCCTGATCATCGGCATGTTCGTCGGGATGGGAACGACGCCGAGCTTGTAAGTAGACCAGAACTCGTTGGCCTCGGTCAGCGCCGTACCTGTCATGCCGGCGAGCTTCTCGTAGAGCCTGAAGTAGTTCTGCAGCGTGATCGTGGCGAGCGTCTGGTTCTCGTCCTTGATCTCCACGCCTTCCTTGGCCTCGACGGCCTGGTGCATGCCCTCGCTCCAGCGCCGGCCATGCAGGATGCGCCCGGTGAACTCGTCCACGATCAGGACCTCGCCGCTCATCACGACGTAGTCCTTGTCCTTGAGGTACAGCTCCTTGGCCTTGATCGCGTTGTTGAGGAAGCTGATCAGCGGCGTGTTGACGCTCTCGTACAGGTTGTCGATGCCGAGCCAGTCCTCGACCTTCTGCACGCCGGACTCCAGGATGCCGACGGTGCGCTTCTTCTCGTCGACCTCGTAGTCGCCCTCGCCGTCCTCACCCCGGCGCAGCCTCGGCGCGATCTTGGCGAACTCCTGGTACCAGGTGCTGTTCTGGTCCACCGGGCCGCTGATGATCAGCGGCGTGCGGGCCTCGTCGATGAGGATCGAGTCGACCTCGTCCACGATGCCGAAGTAGTGGCCGCGCTGCACGCACTCCTCGAGGCCCCAGGCCATGTTGTCCCTGAGGTAGTCGAAGCCGAACTCGTTGTTCGTCCCATAAGTCACGTCCGCGGCATATGCCTTTCGGCGCTCCGCCGGGTCCATGTCGGCCAGGATGACGCCGACCTCGAGGCCGAGGAAGCGATGGATGCGGCCCATCCACTCCGAGTCGCGCTTGGCCAGGTAGTCGTTGACCGTGACCACGTGCACGCCGCGGCCCGCCAGGGCGTTCAGGTAAGCGGGCGCCACGGCCGCGAGCGTCTTGCCCTCACCGGTCTTCATCTCGGCGATGTTCCCGAGGTGCATCGCTGCGCCGCCCATGAGCTGGACGTCGAACGGGCGCTGGCCCAGGGTGCGCTTGGCCGCCTCCCGCACCGCGGCGAAGGCCTCGGGCTGCAGCTGGTCGAGGGTGTCGCCATCGGCGTACCGCTGCCGGAACTCGTCGGTCATCGCCCGCAGTTCGGCGTCGGAGAGCGCGGCGAAGTCTTCCTCGATCGAGTTGACGTGGCCGACGATCGTCTTGAGCTTGCGCAGCGTCTTGCCCTCGCCAGCGCGAAGGACGCTATCTATGATGGCTGGCACTTTGTCGTCGCGCTCCCTGCGGATGGTCTGGCTAAGCTCGGCTTGTACTTGGCGGCAGACAGCCCAGTGCTTCACCGTCATCGTAGGCGACGTGCTCAGCGAAGCCGAGTCCATGCAGGCACGGACTCTTTTGCGGGGCCGAGTGCGCGCCGTGATGGCACCTGACGACAATGATATGTGGTAGAGCGTCCAGCGGGGTCGAGAGGAGAGCGCGGATGGCGAACCAGGTGGAGCCAGCCACCTCGGCTGGTGCCGTGCCGGGAACTTCAGAGCACGGCACCGCGGCTTACAGCGCCACCGGCGCGGCGGGCAAGGAGCCCGCCCCCTTTGTCTCCCAGGTGCCAGGGACGCCCGTGTCGTTCCCCTCCTACCACGGCAAACCTGCGTCGTGGGTGGCGGTCTCCCTGATCATGGCCGCGTTCCTCATCGGCGGCCTGTCGCTGGTGTTCGGCCCGATCTGGTGGCTGTTCTACGCCAGCATCGGGCTCGCGATCGTTGGCGCCCTCATGGCCTTGGCGACCGGCATCATGGACGAGTGGTACTAGGAGCGCCTCTCCGTCCGCCTGGAACGGACGCATATCCGCGCAAAGGCTGACTGTCGGCGGGTCCCGATACGCTTCGTGTCGTGGCTCGTCCCCCCTTGCCCGCGCCCGAGTACACGCTGAGCCAGGATGAGGCACGCCACCTGACCCTGCGAGCTCAGGGGCTGATCGGCACCGAGGGCCGCCGCGGCGGCGTTGGGGGCATGCTGCGGCGCGTTGGCGCCGTCCAGCTCGACACCATCAGCGTGCTGGCGAGGTCACACGAGCTTGTGGCCTACGCGCGCCTCGGCGCGATCGGAAGGGAACGTGTCGAGCAGGCGTACTGGAATCCGGCCCGGCCGGCGGCGTTCGAGTACTGGTCACACGCCGCCTGCGTGCTGCCGATCGAGGAGTGGCCCTACTACGCGCTCCGCCGCCGAGTCTTCGCCCAGCGGGGGCTGCGCTGGCACCAGAGCCACCCCGGCGTCTGCGAGAAGGTCCTCGCGCGGATCCGGACTGAGGGGCCGATGACGGCGACCGAGCTCGGCGGCGCCAAGAACGGCGGCGCCTGGTGGGACTGGTCGGCAACCAAGATCGCCGTCGAGTGGCTGCTCGACCTCGGGGACGTGATCTGCGTCCGCCGGTCCGGCTGGCGCCGTGTCTACGACCTGCCGGAGCGCGTGCTGCCCGCCGGCGTGCTTCGGAGCGAGCCGACGAATGAGGAGTGCGTGATCCACCTGGCCGCCGTGGCTGGCCGGGCCCTGGGCGTCGTCACTCAGCGGGATCTCGTCGACTACCAGCGGCTCAGCTACCGCGGCGTGGGGTTCCGGCAGATCG
>JASIGS010000418.1 GCA_030052355.1 Streptosporangiaceae bacterium
CTGGACCGACCGCCCGCGCGCCGCAGTTTGCCGTAGCGCGGCCGGAATTCTGCGTCCACAGCGGGTGGACACCATTGCGGCACGTCGAGCGCACGGCCGACGCGTGTCCAGTGCGCAAATTCACACGGGCATGCCGGGAAATCCACAAGGACGCGCCGCGTGCTCCCCACGCTGCGCACAGGTTTATACACAGGGCAGGCTTGACCGCCTCGGTGGCCGCGCCTAACTTCGCGAGCCAGGGGTCCCCGGGTCCGGGGCGCGCGTTGCTTCTGGGGAAGGGGGGCGCACGACCCGACGCCCGGGGACTTGCCGGTTGCGAGATCGGGCCGGGCCGCTCGCCCTGCCCGGCACCTCAGCCGGGACCGACCGCGAGAATGTCGGACGGCCGTGTCACGGTGCACGAGTGAGACCCGCACTCCGAGCCGGACTGCTGCCACTGTGGCGGGACGACGACACGATACAGATCGGCGTCGACCCTCGCCGCGCCGTGGCCATCACTGGCATGAGTCGTGCCACCCACGTGATCAGCCTGCTCGACGGGAGCCGAGACCGTGCCGAGGTCGTCGCGGCGGCCGCCCGGCAAGGGGTACCCGCCGTGGTAGCAGAGCGGGTCCTGACAGTGCTCGCGGCGGCCGGCGTGCTCATCGACTACCCGGCGCAGCTCCTCCGGTCGGTCCCTGCTGACCTCCGCCGGCAACTGCGTCCGGTGCTCGCGGCCGCCTCCGTGGGCAGCCAGGACGGCGACGGTGGAGCGCGGTTGCTGGCACGCCGGTCGGCCACCACCGTGGCTGTGCGCGGCTCCGGCGAGGTCGCCGAGTCGCTCACCGACCTGCTGACGCGGTCTGGCCTGGCGGCGCGCCGCGGAGAGCCGACTGACCGTGGTGAGGTTGATCTTCTCGTGCTCGTCGGGCACCAGTCACCGAGTCAGACCGCGGAACTCCTCCGGTTCGCGCGTCCGCATCTGGCCGTGACCGCCAGCGAGGGCATCGGCGTGGTCGGACCGCTCGTCCGGCCCGGCAGCACGGCGTGCCTGCGGTGCCTGGATCTGGCTCGCGCGGAGCGCGATCCGGCTTGGCCACTGGTCCTTGCGCAGCTGTCCTGCCGAGCCGTGGATCCCCCAGCCTGCGATCCGGTGCTGGCCGCCGCCGTCGCCGCCCAGGCCGCCGCGGTCGTGGTCGCGTTCGCCGACGGCGGACCAACGGACCAGCCGGCCGTTAACGGCACGCTGGAGCTACTCGCGCCCTGCTGGCAGTGGCGGCGTCGAAGCTGGCGACCGCATCCGGCCTGCTGTTGCGGAGCGAGCGCGGGGGCGTAGCAGAAGCCTCCGTGCAGCCTGGCGCGCCGCGCAGCATGACGGCGTACCCGGCCTCCGGCCCGGCTCGATCGAGCATCCGATCCCCGGATCGCCGTGGGGTAAGGGCAACCAGCTCGCTCTGCGTGTCCGCCGAACGGCATCCGGTCACAGCCACTTCTGCGGGTAGCCGACAATAGACGGCGTGAGCGATCTGCCCTACCGCGCTGTGACCCGCACCGCCAAGCTAGCCTCGCTGCCCGTCGGGATGGCTGGCCGCGCCGCGCTCGGACTCGGCAAGCGCATCGGCGGCCGACCCGCCGAGTTGGTCGCGCAGGAGTTGCAGCAGCGAACGGCCGAGCAGATCTTCCGGGTACTCGGCGAGCTCAAGGGCGGCGCTCTCAAGCTCGGTCAGGCGCTGTCGATCTTCGAGGCCGCGCTCCCGCCGGAGATAGCCGGGCCGTACCGGGCGACGCTCACCAGGCTGCAGGAGTCGGCGCCGCCACTTCCGACAGCTACCGTGCACCGGGTGCTCACGGCCGATCTGGGTCCAGACTGGCGCGACCAGTTCGCCGAGTTCGATAACCAGCCGGCCGCAGCCGCCTCAATCGGCCAGGTGCACCGCGCGATCTGGCAGGACGGCAGAAAGGTCGCTGTCAAGATCCAGTACCCGGGCGCCGGCAGAGCGCTCAGCAGTGACTTCGCTCAGCTCAGCCGCGTTGGCCGGCTTTTCGGCGTGCTGATGCCTGGCCTCGACGTGAAGCCCATGCTCGACGAGCTGCGCGCCAGGGTCGTCGAGGAACTCGACTACCGGATGGAAGCGCAGGCACAGCAGGCCTTCGCCGACGCTTACGCCGGCGATCCTGACATCGCCATACCGTCCGTGGTCACGGCCACCGACCACGTGCTAGTGACCGAGTGGATGGACGGCACGCCGCTGGCCGAGGTGATCTCGGCCGGAACCCAGGAAGAGCGGAACGCCGCCGGGATGCTGCTCGTCAGGTTCTTGTTCTCCGGTCCGGAGCGAGCGCGCATGCTGCACGCAGATCCGCACCCAGGCAACTTCCGCTTGCTGCCGGACGGACGTCTCGGCGTGCTCGACTTCGGTGCGGTCGACCGTCTTCCGGACGGCCTGCCGCTGATATTCGGCAAGCTCCTGTGGATCATGCACAACGGCGGCGCCATCGAGACGGTCGAGCGGGAGCTGCGCGAGCAGGGCTTCCTACGCCCGGGTGTCACCGTCGACCTTGCGGAGCTGCACGGCTTCCTAGCCCCCCTCGCCGAGCCGTCGCGCGAGG
>JASIGS010000046.1 GCA_030052355.1 Streptosporangiaceae bacterium
GAAGCCGAGCCCGCCATCCGGCCGGGGAACGACGGCGGTCACCAGCACGTCCGGCCGCAGCGGCCCGTCCAGCAGAGCCGGCACCGCCGACAGCCGGACGGGCAGGGCGCGCACCAGCCCCGCCTCCGCCGCCCGCCGGAGGCCCCAGCCCGGCATCACCGTGCGCACGTCATCGAACGCCGCGAAGTCCAGGTCAAAGACCTCGGACGGCATCCATCCGAGCAGCAGCCGCACCCCGCCCGACGCGATGGCCACCGCGCTCAGCTCGGCGAAGATCCCGCGCGGGCTGCCGATGCCGTCGCCGAGCGCTATGACCGTCCCGGGCCGGATGAGATCCGTCAGCCGAGCGTGTTGTCCTGGCACGGGGCCGGCCGCTTCAGATGCCCTCGTCGTCGGGCGGCGGTGGTTCAGGGACGACGGCCTCGACCATCGCGCGCACGCCGTCGCGCATGTGCGTGACGATGGCCGCCCGTGCCGCAGTGGGATCACCGGTCGCGATCGCGTCGAGTATCGCCGCGTGCGCCTCGTCGGCGAGGAACACCTTGCCGATCCGCTCATCGACCGGCAGCAGTGACCAAAACCGCTGGGCCTCGTCCTGCAACTCCGAGATCAACCGCTGCAGCCGGCGATTGCCGCCGATCTCGCCGATCATGCGGTGGAACTTCTTGTGCTCGGCGTGCAGGAACTCGGCTAGCTCTGCCGAGACGCCGGCGCGCAGCAGCTCTCGATGCCGCTTCTGCGCCACCGCGTCGGCGGCCGCGAACGCGCGGGCGTGCTGAGCCGTCCAGGCCGGAGCGGCGAGCTCGGCCGCCAGTGCCTCAAGCCTGGTCCGCACCTGGAACAGGTCGCGCAGCTCATCCAAGTCGACGGACGTCACTGCGTAGCCGACTCTTGGCAGCGCCACCAGGTAGCGCTCCCCGACCAGCCGCTTGAGCGCTTCGTGTACCGGAGTGCGGCTCACCGACATCTCCTCGGCGAGCGCGTGCGCCGCCAGCACCTCGCCTGGCCTCGCCTGACCAAGCAGGATCCGGGCCTTCACCTGGGCATAGACCCGGTCGGCAAGACCACCAGGCCGGTCGGCGATAGCCTGCCTGTCGGTAAGCCCCTCGGTAATCACTGCCCCTCCCGTGGCTTAGCACCGCGTGCCGCCGCAGAGCTCTGTGGTGACCCCTTGCCGGCTCACTTGGCCGGCTTACTTGGCCGGCTCACTGTACGTCTCGGTAGCTTTCAGGTTAGCCTGGCACTCCATTGAACATGTTAGACCACGGAGTTGCGCCTGCGATGACCCAGATTGACCATCTTGGCTTCCTCATCAGTGACGCGGTCCGGCTCTACCCGGACCGGCCGGTGTTGATGCAGGACGAGCAGGTCATCAGCTACGCCGAGCTTGATGAGCGGGCGGACCGGGTGGCTGGCTGGCTGGCCGGCCGCGGCGTCGCGCCTGGCTGCAGGGTAGCCCTGCTGTGGCGCAACGACATCCGGTACGTCGAGGCGCTGCTCGGCATCATGCGCGCCGGCGCGGTGGCGGTGCCGCTGAACACCCGGCAGAACGACGAGACGCTGACCTACGTACTGGCCGACGCGGGCTGTGCCGGGATCCTGGCCGGACCCGACGAGCTGGACCGGGGCGTGACACTGGCAACCGCGTCCGGCGGCGCCGCGACGTTCATAGCCGGGCCAGATGAGCCGCAGACTGCGGCCCGGCTCGCAGATCCGCCCCGCTGCGACCCGGATGCGGTGTGCATGCAGCCCTACACGTCGGGGTCAACCGGCCGGCCCAAGGGCGTGCCACTGACGCACCGTGGCCAGCTCTGGTGCGCGGACCAGGTGCGCAAGTGCTATCTCTTCGACGAGACAGAGCGGGCGTTGCTGGCCGCGCCGTTGTTCCACAAGAACGCGGCCATGACGCTGAAGTCTGTGCTGCTGGCCGGCGGAGCCTGTGTCGTGCTGCCCGGCTTCGATCCCGTCGGCGTGCTGCACGCCATCGACCGGTTCAAGATCACGTATCTCAGCGGTGTCCCGGCGATGTACCGGATGCTGCTCAGCCAGGGCGAAGAGCTGCAGCGGTGCGACGTGAGCTCGGTGCGGTTCGCCACCGCCGGATCCGCGCCCGTCACGGTCGACCTGCTCGAGGACTTCCAGCGGGTATTCGGCGCGCCGATCGCTGAGGGCTACGGGCTGACCGAAGGCGGGCCAGACGTGCTGCTCGCGCCGCGCTGGGGGATCAACAAGCTGGGATCGCTGGGCTTGCCGATCCCCGGCTGCGAGGTACAGCTGCGCTCGGAGGACGGGCTGGCCGAGGTCGGCACCGGCGAGGTCGGGGAGCTGTGGGTGCGCAACCCCGGCGTCACGCCCGGATATCACGGCCTTCCCGAGGTTACGGCCGAGCGCATTCGCGACGGCTGGCTCGCCACCCGCGACCTGATGCGCAGGGACGCCGACGGCTACTACTACTTCGTCGGCCGCAGCGACGACCTCATCAACGTCGCGGGCGAGAACGTCTATCCAAAGGAAGTGGAGCAGTTGCTGCTGCGCCATCCGGCAGTCCGTGACGTCGCCGTGGTGGCCGGCGAGCACGAGGTGAAGGGCGCGGTGCCCGTTGCGTTCGTGGTGCTGACCGATCCGGGCGCGGCCACAGAGCAGGAGCTGACCACGTTCTTTCACAGCGTCGGTCCGCACTATGCCTACCCGAGGGTCATCGAGTTCGTGACCGAGCTGCCGCTGGCCGGCACCGGCAAGATCGACCGGACCGGCCTGCAGGCGCGAGCGCGGGTGCTGGTCGGGCCGTGACGACGATGCACGCGGCCGTGGTCGGCCGGCATGGCGGACCTGAATGCCTTGACTACGCCACGGCCCCGGTACCCGAGCCGCCGTCCGGCTGGATGCGGGTCAGGGTCCTCGCCTGCGCGCTCAACATGCTCGACGTGTTCGTGCGCCGTGGCATGCCTGGCGTCAAGCTGAACCTCCCGCATATACCCGGCGGCGACATCGTCGGCATCGTGGACAAGCTCGGCGACGGCGCCGCGAGTCCCGCGCTCGGCACGCTCGTGCTCGTGGATCCGCTGGTGAACCACAAGGCGCTCGGCGAGGACCTGCCCGGCGGTCTCGCCGACTACGTCATCGCGCCGGCGGGCAACGCCATCCCGCTCGACACGGCGGCCGCGGACGCGCCGGTCTATGCCGCGCTGCCGATCGCGTACGGCACGGCGCGCCGGATGCTGCTGACCCGCGCGAAGCTCGCCTCCGGCGAGACGGTGGTCGTGCTCGGTGCGGCGGGCGGCGTCGGCGTCGCGTGCGTACAGATCGCCAAGGCGACAGGAGCGCGTGTCATCGCGTGTTCGTCGTCTCGCGCCAAGCTTGACGAGCTGGCCACCCTCGGTGCCGACGAACTGGTGGACAGCTCCGGCGGAGAGTTTGGCGCGGAGGTCTGGCGGCTCACCGGCCGGGTGGGCGCTGACGTCGTGGTTGATTACCTCGGCGCCGAGACCTGGCCGCAATCCATCCGCGCAGTACGCCGCGGTGGCAGGCTCGTCACCTGCGGTGCGACGACCGGGTTCCAGGCGCAGACGGACCTGCGCTACGTGTGGACGCGCGAGCTTTCGATCCTCGGTTCCGACGGGTGGAGCCGGGACGACCTTGTCGACCTGGTCGGCCAGGTGCGCGCGGGCAAGCTGGCGCCCGTGATTCACCGTGTCTACCCGTTGTCCCAGGTCCGTGACGCGGTCGCCGAAATCGAAGAGCGCCGCGCCGTAGGCAAGGTGGTGATCGTGCCCGATGCAAGCCGATGAGCTTCAGCGCATGCTGGACGCGGCGCCGGTGCATCGCGCGCTCGGCCTGCGGGTCGCGGGGGCGGGCGACAACGGCGTCGTGCTGCACGCCGACACCGGACCCGAGCATGTCGGCGCGGACGGTGCGGACTTCCTTCACGGCGGGGTGGTGGCCACGGTGCTGGACACGACCGCGACTTTCGCGCTGATCGGCGCGACCGGTACCGACTGGAGCACGGTAGACCTGCGCGTCGATTACCTGCGGCCCGCGCCATCCGGCTTGCTCGAGGCGCGCGGCAGCGCCGTGCAGATCGGCAGGCGGCTCGGCCGCGCGACCGCAGAGCTGTTCGCCGCGGGCTCCGGCACCCTGGTGGCCCGCGCAACCGGCACCTTCGCCCGCGCCGGGCAAGACCAGGGGGCCGGGACATGACCTCGACCATCGACCATCTGGTCTACGCCAGCCCGGACCTCGACGCGGCTGTCGACCGTATCACCGCGCTCACCGGCGTGCGGGCCGCATACGGCGGCCGGCACCCCGGCCACGGCACGCACAATGCCCTGCTATCGCTGGGCGGCCGGACTTACCTGGAAATCATCGCGCCCGACCCGGCGCAGCCAAGGCCCGGAGGCCCGCGGCCGTTCGGCCTCGACGACATGCCCGGCTCCGGGCTGCGGGCGTGGGCTGCGGCACCCGACAATCTCGACGCCGTCGTGCGGGCGTCGCTGGCGATCGGATTCGGTTACGGCCCGATCATCGACGGCCAGCGCCACACCTCGGATGGCCACGAGCTCAGCTGGCGCATGACCGCCTCACCGCACGGCGAAGACGACGGCGTCGTTCCGTTCCTGATCGACTGGGCGGACAGCCCGCACCCTGCGCAGGGCGCCCCGGACGGGGTGACGCTGACCGAGCTGCGCCTCGCTACGCCAGACCCGCAGCGGCTCACCGCGAGGCTGCACGTGCTCGGCCTCGACCTGCCGGTCGACGCCGCGCCGCGGCCAGCCCTGCACGCGGTGCTGGCGGGACCGCACGGCGAGCAGATAGTAATCGGCTCCTGACTCACCATCAGCGCTCCTGAAGCCGCACTTCAAGAGAGTCTCTCAGGGCATCGCCGATGAAGTTGAATGCCACGACTGTCAGCACTATGGCTATGCCGGCGGGGTAGATCAGCCACCAGTAGCCGTCGTAAACGTAGCTGAGACCGTTTGTCAGCATGCCTCCCCAGTTCGCCGCTGGCGGCGGTGGCCCGAGCCCGAGGTAGCTCAGCGCGGCGAGCAGCAGTATGGCGTCAGCGACCGAGAACGTCGTGGCCACCACGACGGTGCCAATCACGTTCGGGATGATGTGACGCATGACGATCCGCCAGTTGCGGGTGCCGACTGCCCTCGCCGCGACCACGTAGTCCCGCACCCGAAGCGACAGCGTGTCTCCGCGGACGAGCCTGGCGGTGAACAGCCACGACACCATCGCGATGACGAAGATGAGCATCGGGATGCTGGGCGTGAAGATACTCGCCAGCAAGAGAATGAAGAGCAGGTAAGGAATGGCCAGCAGGGAGTCGACCACGCGCATCATGATCGCGTCGACCCAGCCACCGGCGAACCCGGCGACGGCTCCCCAGAGCGTGCCGACCAGGCCCGCCAGGAGTGCTGCCGCAAGGCCCACCTCCAGCGACGACTGCCCGCCCAGCATCAGCCGTCCGAGGACGTCGTAGCCGAGATTGTCGGTGCCGAGCGGATGGGCGCTGCTGGGCGGCCGGGTGACCTGGCTGAGGTTCGTGTTCACCTGGTTGGTGTGATAGATCAGCGGGCCAACGAAACTGAACAGGACCATGAAGATGATGACGAGGAGGCCGAAGACGGCCAGGCGGTTCTTGATGAAGACATCGAAGATCAGCCGCCAGGCGGAACCGGTGGCCCTCCGGTCGCTTCCCTCGGGAGTCGGCGAGAGGTCAGCCGGCCGGTCGAGCGGTAGCGTCATGGCTCGCGCCTCTCTTCTCCCAGGTGCGGCGCACGTCGGTGACGGCAGCCCGGATTCATGAGTAACGCACCCTGGGGTCGACCACGGCGTACAGGATGTCGGCGAGAAGCGAGCCGACGACGACAGCCGCACCGACGACAATGGTCACGCCCATCAGCACCGGGTAATCGTGGTCGGTGGCGGCGTTCCAGAACAGCAGGCCCATTCCCGGGTAGTTGAAGACGGACTCGGTGATCACCTCTCCCGACAGGACGGCCGGGAGGCTGAGCCCGATCAGGGTGATGATGGGGAGCAGAGCGTTCCTGAGCAGGTGCCCGAAGAGCACTCTCGCCTCCGACGCTCCCTTCGCCCTGGCGGTGCGGATGTAGTCCTGAACGAGGTTGTCGACGGCGGAGGAGCGCATGTACCTGCTCCACAGCGCGATCGTCACGATGGCCAGGGTCGTGACCGGCAGGACCAGCGCGCGGGGCTGGTTGAGCAGTGTCCCGACGGTAGACCCCTGCGGGCCCTCCGGCGGAAGCACGTGGGTGTTCACCGCGAATATGAGGATCAGCAGCGTCCCGAGCCAGAACAAGGGCATCGAGTACCCGACGAAGGCCCCGGCCGTCAGAACGTAGTCCACCGGCTTGTTCCGCCGGACCGCCTGCAGCAGTCCGAGCGGCACCGCCACGATCAGGCTCACGGCGGCAGAAAGGCCCACCAGGAGCGCGCTCTTCGGCAGGTTCTGCTCCAACAGCAGCAGGACGGTCTCGTTGTTGGGATCCGAGTACCCGAAGTTTCCGTGCAGAACGTGGTCAATGTAGGTGACGTACTGATCCCAGATCGGCCTGTTGTAACCGTTGGCGACCATGAAGGCATGGACCTGCGGCGGTGTCGCCTTGACCCCGAGCATTGCCCGCGGGCCGCCCGGCAGCAGGTGGATCATGATGAACACAATGACGGAGACACCGAAAAGGATGACGATCGCCTGCAGCACACGGCGGATCACGTAGGCGGTCACGACGGCGGCTCCTGCCGGGCGGTCATCGACGCGGGCGCGGGCTCAGCTGCGACGTGTGCCGAGTCAAGGGCGGGCGTCTGCAGCGGGAAGTGGCAGGCCGCCTGGTGGCCGGCCCCGTGAAACGCTCGCATCGGCGGCTCCTGCTCAGCGCAGATGTCTTGGGCCAGAGGGCAGCGCGTACGGAACCGGCAACCTGAGGGCGGATGCACCGAGGATGGCAACTCGCCCGAGATCGCCACGTCGCTGCCCTTGCGTGCCCTGGCCGGGTCGGGCTCAGGGACGGACCGGAGCAGGCCAGCCGTGTACGGGTGGGCGGGCCGCTCGTAGACGCTGGCGGCCTCGCCGGTCTCCACCAGCTTCCCGAGGTACATGACGCCGATGCGGTCAGCCAGATAGCGGACAACGGACAGGTCGTGTGAGATCAGCACGTAGGCCAGGTCTCGCTCCGACTGGAGCCGCCTCATCAGGTTGAGGATCTGTGCCTGGATGGAGACGTCCAGCGCCGAGACCGGCTCGTCCGCGACTATCAGTCTCGGCTCGAGGATCAGGGCTCGGGCCAGCCCGATTCTTTGCCGCTGCCCGCCGGAGAACTCATGCGGGTAGAGTTCCGCCGCGGCGGCCCCAAGGCCGACTTCGCCGAGCAGGTCGCGGATGCGCCGCTCCCTGTCCTTCCTGGAGCCGACGTCCTGGGCGATCAGGGGTTCCCGCAGGATGGACCCGACTCGCATTCTCGGATCCAGTGAAGAATACGGGTCCTGAAACATCAGCTGGAGGTGCTGACGTCGCCTGCGCAGGCTTTCGCCGCGCAGCCTGGACAGGTCCTCACCGTCGAAGCGGATCGTCCCGGAGTCGGGCCGCTCAAGACCAATGATCAGCCGGCCCAGGGTCGTCTTGCCGCATCCAGACTCGCCCACGAGCCCGAATGTCTGCCCGCTGCGGACCTCCAGAGAGACATCCGATACGGCCTTCACGGAGGCTACCTTGCGCTGCAGGACGCCCTTGGTGACCGGGAACTCCTTGACCGCGTGCTCGACGACAAGCAGGGCACGCCCGTCGTCGGCCGGGTCAGCAGGCGCGCCGGCCACGGCGGCCGGCTGGCCGGGCTGGGCGACCGCCGGTGCGCTGCGGGTCCCGGCACTCGACTCGACCGGATAGAAGCAGGCGAACTGGTGCTGCGGATCCTCGCCTCCGAGGACGGGATCCTCGTCCACGCAGTGCGGCTGGGCGTGCGCGCAGCGCGGGGCGAAACGACACCCCGGAGGTGGATGAGCAAGGTCGGGAGGCAGTCCGGAGATGCTGGCGAGCGCCTTGGTCTTGTCGGTCTTCAGGTCGGGGATGGAGGCGAGCAGCGCCCGCGAGTATGGGTGGCGCGAACTGTGAAAGAGCGTGCCCGTCGCCGCGGACTCGACGATCCTGCCCGCATACATGACCATGACGCGGTCGGCCCTCGAGGCTATGACGCCCATGTCATGGGTGATGAGCAGCAGGCCCATGCCCAGCTCGGCGGTCAGGCGACTCAGCAGGGTCAGGATCTGATCTTGTATCGTGACGTCGAGCGCGGTGGTTGGCTCGTCGGCGATCAGCAGCTTCGGCTCGCACGCCAGCGCCATGGCGATCATCGCCCGCTGGCGGAGCCCGCCGGACAGCTGGTGCGGGTAGTCCGTCAGGCGCTCCGCTGGCTTGGGCATCCCGACCAGGCCGAGCAACTCGACCGCCCTCTGCATGGCGTGTCTTCTGGACTGCTGCCGGTGGATCTGGAGCGGCTCTGCTATCTGGTCACCGACGGTCTTCGTGGGGTTGAGCGAGGTCATGGGGTCCTGGAAGACCATGGCCACCTCGTTGCCGCGCACCTGGCGCATCTGGCTTCGCGGCAGGGAAAGCAGGTCCCTGCCGTTCAGCCGCACGCTTCCGCCGGCGATCGCGCCGCCAGGCGGCAGCAGACGCATGATGGACATCGCGGTCATGGACTTGCCGCATCCCGACTCGCCGACGAGTCCAAGGGTCTCGCCGGCCGACATGGTCAGCGATATGCCGTCCACTGCCCTGACCGTCGCGGTCCGAAGCCGGATGTGCATCCGGAGATTCTCGACCTCAAGCAGCATCGAGCCCACAGCTGCTCTCGGCACGACCACGTCTGCTGCCGCCGGCGCTCACTTCACGAAGTACCAATCCTGAGTGTTCAGGAGCCCGGTCGGCGGGAAGGTGACGCCGCGCAGGTTCTTGCTGACCTCATTGGCGAAGTTCGTCGTGATCGACCAGATGACCGGCAACTGCTCAGCCGCGTAGGTGTCGTATGCGTGCATCGCAGCTACCGTGTTAGGCGACGTCTCCGTGGCCTTGACCAGGCTCGAGAACGTCGGGTTGCTGTAGTTCGTGTTGTAGAAGATGAAGTCGCCCGTCGCGTAGGCACTGCCGAAGCCCCACGAGTAGCCGGTGCTCCAGGTGCCCATCTGCCAGCTAGAGGCCGGGCACTTGCCGGGCCCCACGCAGTTCAGGAGATCGCCGATAACCGTGCCGAACGGCGCGGACGATAGCTTCAGCACGATGCCGGCTTCGGCTGCGTCGCTCTGGTAGTTGGCCACCTCCTGCTGCAGGAACGTCGGCCCGGTGTCATAGAGGAAGCTGAACTGCAGCGCCTGGCCAGCCTTGATTCCGGCGCCGCACTCGCCGGTCCCGGATCCCGGCTTGACGCAGGTGGCGGCCCCGCTCTTCGGGATGCTCCAGCCGTGCTGCGTCAGCAGCGCACGGGCGGCGCTGATGCTGAATGGGTAAGGATCGCTTGACTGGACCGACGACGCGTACGGGGAGTCCACGGGAATCGGCCCGTAGACAGGCCGGCCCGCCTTGCCGTTGTCCAGGAAAGCGCTGACCTGGCCTGACTCATCCATGAGGTGCTGGAGGGCCTGCCGGATGTAGAGCTGCTGCACCAGCGGACCCGTCACCGGGTTGTCATAGTTCAGGTTCACGAACGAGATCTGGTAGATCCAGGACGGCGTGTAGTTGTAACCGGCCGCGGTGGCCCGGCCCAGCTGCGGTAGGTCCTGCGTCGGGATTGACCCGATGTCGAGCTGGTTTCCCGCTAGCAGCGCGTTGAACTCAGCGGTGTCAGTGGTGTAAGTCTTTATGACCAGCTTGTCGATGTGCGGCTTCGGCGAATACTCCGGGTTAGGCGTGAGCACGTCCGGGCCATTGGGCTGGTAGCTCTGCAGCACCCACGCGCCGTCGACCACCTTCCACAGCGGATTCGTAGCGAAGGTCGCCGAATCGCTGGCCTGGCCGCTCAGGTACTTGTAGACAGCCTGCGCCCCGGCCGTGGTCTCGTCGTAATTGCCAATTGGCCCGGTCGCGGACTCCTTATCCCAGGCCTGCTGCGGAAAAGCGGTGAGCTCGGACAGCTGGTCGTCGGTAAACCAGGTCGGGTTGTACGCGGTATTCAGGTGAAACACCACAGTGCTCTGGTTGGGCGTGCTGACACTCGCGACGTTGTCCGGCATCTCCCCTGGGACATAGTTAGCCGACGCGGTCTTGTTCGCCTTCAGGAGATTGAAGGCGAAGAGCACGTCTCGGCTGGTCACCGGGGCACCGTCGGACCAACGGTAGCTCTTTAGCCGCACCGTGACCGTCTTGTCGCCGTCACTGTAGGTGGGTGGGTACGCCTCGCTTTCCGACGGCACGATCGAGCTGCCGACGGTGTAGAGCGGCAGGTACCTGGTCGCCAGGAAATAGATGGCGTTGCTGCCGCTGTCGACGGCCGGCGTCAGGAACGGAAAGACGTAATTCGGCGGGACGCCGACAACACCGAGCGTGACAGTTCCGCCCTTGACGACACTCCCGCTGGGTGACGAGCTGACAGCCGACGAGCACGCGGCCGCCAGCAGGCCCGCACTAAGCACGATAGGGATCAGGAACCGGCGGCGACGCGATAGCCTCGCTGGCGTCACTCGACCGGACGAAAAGTCATTTCGCGTCATGGGAACCGACCCTTTGCAGAACAAATGTGTGCGACGCCGGCGAGCGAACCACGAACCTACGATCCGCGGCGAACGTCAGCTCCGACGGAAGTTAGTACTGAATGGCAGCCGACGCGACCGCTCGGCGTGGGGAGGCGGTAGTTCTTGTTTTACCTAGTTTTAATATCGGCATTCTAAGGACCTTCCTCCAAATCTTCTAGTACTCGGCCGCGCACGCCAAGCCGCGGCTCATACGTGTTCCTCGGTGGCCGTGCTCGTTGCCGCGGCGAAATCGGACGGCCGGTGTACAGCTCCGCCGAGCACGACGAGATCGAGATCAGCAGGCCGCAGGTGGCTCGTGAGCGGATCCGCTGTCCAGACGCCGAAGTCAGCCGCCTTGCCGGCTTCGACGGAGCCGATCTGGTCGGCGAGGCGCAGGGCGCGCGCCGCGCTGATGGTCGCTGCCTGCAGACTGGCAAACGGGGACAGTCCGCAGTCGCGCAACAGGGCAATTTCGTGGTGTACCCCGAAGCCGGGCAGCAGCTTCCCGAGACCCGCACCGTCGGTGCCGGTCGTAACGCGCACTCCCGCCTGCCAGCAACGGCGGACGAATTCGCGCCGCTTGGGTTCGGCGGCACGCGCGAGCGCCCGCAGTTCATCGGGCATCTGCATGATCGCCGGAACCTCCTCGGCTGCCGCGCTCTGCCTGGCCTGGCCCGGCAAGTAGGCGTTGTCCGGGTGATCAGCCTGGCCGGCAATGCCCTCGTCGTAGATGACGTCGTCGATAAGCAGCGTCGGGTCCAGCGTGACGTCGTGACTGACCAGGGCCTCGATCAGCGTCTGGAGCCACGGCTCTGCTGGCTCGATCAGCTCCCACAGCCGAGGCTCGCGCTCGGAGACCGGGAGCATGTCGAGCTGCGCCGCCCGCTCCGGCGGGAGGAAATCGGTTCCGGTGATGCGGATGTGCTCGAGCCCGTTCATGCCCGCCTGGATCGCCTGCAGCATGCTCATCCGGCGCGGCACGTGCCCGATGACCGGCAAGTCCAGTTCCCGCGCGGCAGCGACGACGGCCGCCAGCACGTCCGGCGATACGTGGTTATAGATCTTCACGCAATCGACACCCTGCGCGGCGAGGTGACGCACAGCCGCGACGCCACGCTCGGGCGTGTCGACCAGATGCGACATCTCAGGCCACACCGGCGGGTTCCCGTCTAGCAGCTCGCCGGCTATCAGGAGGCGCGGTCCAAGCCGCGTTCCGGCCTGGACCTGCTCGCGCATCAGCCGCTGCTGCGCCACCGCGCCGCCAGGATCGCGCACTGTAGTGACGCCGTTCAGCAGAAACAGTTCAAGCGGCAGCTCATGCTT
>JASIGS010000419.1 GCA_030052355.1 Streptosporangiaceae bacterium
CGGCGGCGGCGGCGGGGGCGGCGGCGGCAACAGCGACTGCGTGGCCGGGGCCGGCGGCGGAGGCGGTGGCGGCGGTTCCAGCTACACGGGCGGAGCGAGTGGTGCCAAGGTCCAGGACGGGATAGCTGCGCCGTCCGGTGCTCCGAACGGCGAGGTGATCATCAGTTACAGCGTGCCGATTACCACCCTGGCGGTGACCACGACAAGCCTGCCTGGTGCGACGGCGGGCAGCCCCTACAACGCTGTACTGGCCGCTACCGGCGGCGACACCGTCTACTCCTGGTCGCTAGCCGCAGGGTCCTCGCTCCCATCGGGGCTTTCGCTGTCCCCGTCGGGAGTCATCTCCGGCACGCCCACGGTCGGCGGAACGTTCTCGGTCACAGTCCAAGTCAACGACTCGGAAAGCCCGACTCCGATGACCGCGACCCAGACCCTATCGCTGACGATCGCCCCGACCACCCAGACGGTGTCGTTCACCAGCAACCCGCCGTCTCCGGCCGAGTATGGCGGCAGCTACACCCCGGCCGCGTCGGCATCCTCGGGACTGCCGGTGAGCTTCAGCATCGACCCGTCGTCCGCGACCGGGGCGTGCGCGCTGGACAGCTCGACCGGCGTGGTGTCGTTCACCGGCGTCGGCAACTGCGTGATCGACGCAAACCAGGCCGGCAACGCCACCTACCTGCAGGCCACGCAGGTGCAGCAGTCAGTCACGATCAGCCAGGCCACCCAGACGGTCTCGTTCACCAGCAGCCCGCCGTCCCCAGCCGTGGCCGGCAGCAGCTACACCCCTGCCGCGACGGCATCCTCGGGCCTGCCAGTGAGCTTCAGCATCGACTCCACCACGACCACCGGGGCATGCACGCTCAACGCCGGCGTGGTCAGCTTCACCGGCACCGGCACCTGCGTGATCGACGCCGGTCAGGCCGGGAACGCCGACTACCTGCCGAGCGCCGTGCAGCAGTCGGTCAGCATCGGCACGGCCGTACCGCAGGTGATGCTGACGGCATCGCCTTCATCGGGCGCCACGGTGACCTCGCCGATACAGCTGAGCGCGACGGTGGTGCCGGTGGCCGGCGTCACCGACCTGCCATCAGGGACGGTGACGTTCAGTGCCGCCTCTTCCGGCACCATCGCAGCGCCGATCTTTGGCTGCCAGAACGTGCAGGTGCCGACGTCTGGCACAGGCGCGGGCCAGGTGAGCTGTACTGTCCCGGCCGGCACCCTGGCGGCAGGCACCTACCAGTTCACCGCCGACTACTCCGGAGACCAGAACTACAGCGCGCAGACCGGCACTCTCAGCGGCTACCCGGTCAGCCTGCAGACCCAGTCGGTGTCGTTCACCAGCAGCCCGCCGTCCGCGGCGGAGTATGGCGGCAGCTACACCCCAGCCGCGTCGGCGACCTCGGGCCTGCCGGTGAGCTTGAGCATCGACTCCACCTCGACCACGGGGGCATGCACGCTCAACGCCGGCGTGGTCAGCTTCACCGGCGCCGGGACCTGCGTGATCGACGCCAACCAGGCAGGCAACTCCACCTACGGGGCGGCCACGCAGGCGCAGCAGTCATTCACCATCGCTCCCGCCGGTACCTCGACCAGCGTTCAGGTCACCGGCACCGCGCTGATAGCGACGGTGACCCCGGTGTCTCCTGACGGCGGGACCCCGTCGGGCACGGTCACGTTCACTGTGGACGGACAGACAGTGGGCACGGCAACACTCAACGCGTCCGGCGTGGCCACGCTGCCCTACACCCCATCAGGCGCACACACCGTAGCCGCCAGCTACGGCGGGAACGCCGACTACCTGGCCTCCTCGGCGTCCACGGCGACGAAGAACCCGGTGATCACAGCGAAGGTCGCCAGCAAGCACGCGAAGTCGAAGTACGGCTGGTATCAGTCTCCGGTCACAGTCACCTTCACGTGCACGGCGGGTTCGGCTCCGCTCACCGCGGCCTGCCCGAGTCCGGTCACCGTCACCAAGAACGGCACTAGCCAGGTCGTCGCGCGCACCATCCACGGCACCGATGGCGGCATCGCCACGGTGTCGGTCGTGGTCAGCATCGACCAGACCAAGCCGAAGGTGTCAGTCACCGGGATCAGGAACAAGGCCAGCTACGAGGCTCCCGGCCCGGCGAAGATCGCATGCACGGCGACCGAGAAAGTCTCCGGGCTGGCAGCACCGTGCAAGGTGACCGTGCGCCGGACCGCGGCGGCGATTACCTGGACGGCCACCGCGACCAGCAAGGCTGGGCTGACCGCGACGGTCAAGGGCAGAGCCACGCTGGTCGACTTCTACGTCGCCGGGGTGCCACTGCGCGACGGCCGCTACCTGGTCACCGTCGGCCACACCTACACCGTCATCGCCTACCTGCCGGGAGCCAAGACCGCGCCGAAGTACGTCTATGCGGCCCCCGACGGAGTCAAGCCGCACCCGGCTGGCCCGGTCATGAAGAGGGTCGGCCCCGGCCTGTACGCGATCCGCACGACGATCACCACCCGGATGGACCGCAAGTACGAGAACTGGACACTCGGCATCCTGTCCGGCCCCACCCTGCACATCGTGCTGGTCACTCTGCAGAAGTAGCCACCGACCCGGTGCGGGCCGGGGCCTCCCCTCGGCCCTGGCCCGCACCACGCAGTTTGCGACGACGGCATCGCCGCGGCGCGGTGAGATACGGGCCTGGCTCAGCGCCCGACAAGAGAGGAAACACATGAGCGGGATCACGATGACGGGCATCAGGAAACGGCTGGCCGGACGCAAGCAAGCAGCAGCTACGGCGGCATTCGCACTGGCCGCTTTCGCCCTGGCCGGCGGCACGCTGCTGGCCGGTGCCGGCCCGGCAGGAGCGGCCACCTGCCCAGCTGCAACGGCCACGACGGTGACATTCTGTTATACCGGCGCGGCTCAGACCTGGACGGTACCCGCCGGGGTGACCGAGGCGACCATCACCCTGTACGGCGCCGACGGCGGTTCCAGCTCCATTACTGGTGCTGGCGGAAGCGGTGCGGAGGTGACCGGCAGCGTGAGTGTCACGCCCGGTACGGCTCTCCAGGTCGACGTCGGAGGGGCCGGCATCGCCGGCACGGAGGCCGGCGGCACCGTCAACCAAGGCGGATTCGGCGGTGGCGGCGAAGGCGCCATGGACGCTGGTAGTGGCGGCGGCGCGTCCTACGTCGTCAGCCCCACCGCGGGCAGCTACCCGTTCACCAGCGCTCTGCTGGTCGCCGCAGGCGGCGGAGGCGGAGGCGAGAACAGCACAGACACCACGAACCCCCCGGCCGGCGGACCTGGCGGTAACGCCGGCTCGGCTGGCGGTGAGGGCGGCTCCGTGACGGGCACTTGCGGCGAGACGCTCACCAGCGGCGGCGGCGGCCAGCCAGGCACCGCGACAGCGGGCGGTGCTGGCGGCGCGGGCGGGACGTTCTCAACGGCATGCGGAACCGCGGGCGGTCTGACTGGCACGAACGGCGGCTCCGAAACGGGTGGCATGGGCGGCGACCTCTATGGCGGGGGTGGCGGCGGCGGCTGGTACGGCGGCGGTGGCGGCGGTGGCGGTCTATTCGACGAAGACCTCTACGTCTCGGCCGGTGGTGGCGGCGGCGGCGGTTCCAGCTACACCGGCGACGCAACAAACGCGTCAGTCAGCGTAGACAGCGGAACATCACCTGACGACGGGGTGAACGGCGAAGTCATCATCAGCTACCCGCTCACCATCACGACCACGAGCCTGCCCGCCGGGCTACCGAACAGCCCGTACTCGGCGTCGCTCACCGCGAGCTCCGGCACTGGTCCGTACACCTGGTCACTGCTCAGCGGGTCGCTCCCGCCCGGGCTGAGCATCTCTGCATCCGGCGCGATCTCAGGTACGCCCACGACCGCGGGAACCTACAGCTTTACCGTGCAGGCCGCAGACTCGAGCACCCCGCCGGAAACCGCATCCGCGGGCCTGTCGATCACGATCCAGGCGACACCGGAGGTGACCCTGTCGGCCTCACCTCAGGCGGGAGACGCGACCGCCGCCACACCGGTGACGCTGACCGCGACGGTGACCGGGGTAGCCGGGGTCGCCGCACCCACCGGATCGGTCAGTTTCGGCGGGTCGGCGGCATCGTGCGGCACCGTCGCGCTGAGCGCCGGCACGGCGTCCTGCGCGCTGGGCGACCTGGCAGCGGGCACGTACTCCTTCACCGCGGCGTATTCCGGCGATAGCAACTACACCACCGGCCAGACTGCCAGCCTGAGCGGATACACCGTCGGCCCGACGGACCCGGTGATCACCGCTGCGGTGTCCAGTAGCCGGCCGGAGTCGACGTACGGCTGGTATTCCGCGCCGGTCACCGTGACCTTCACCTGCACCGCCGGGTCGGCGCCGCTGTCCGGGCCGTGCCCGGCACCGGTCACGCTGACCGGCAACGGCGCGAACCAGACGGTCACCAAGACGATCGGCGACACCGATGGCGGCACCGCGACGGCCGCTGTGACGGTCAGCATCGACCAGACCAAGCCGACGGTCACAGTGAGCGGGATCAAGAACAAGACAACCTACGACGCGCCAGGCCCGGCAAAGATCTCGTGCCAGGCCAGCGAGACCGTCTCCGGGCTCGCCGCGCCCTGCAAGGTCACGGTGAAGCGTGCCGAGACCACGATCAGCTGGACCGCGACCGCGACCAGCAAGGCCGGCCTGGCCACCACCGTCACAGGAAAGGCGAGCCTGACCGACTTCTACGTCGAAGGCGCCAAGCTCGTGCACGGCCGGTACGTGGTCACCGAGGGCAAGAAGTTCACCCTCGAGGCCTACCTGCTCGGCGCCACGAAGGCGCCGGCCTACACCGGCGCGGCCCGCGCGCCGGCCAAGCCAGCCAAGACCGGCAAGGCGATGGCCAAGAAGGGCCCGTCCCTGTGGGCGATCACCATCACGATTCCGGTGAAGTCCAAGACCGGGTCCTGGACCCTCGGCATCCTCGCAGGCCGCACCCTGCACCTAGTCCAGATCACCCTGCAGCGGTGATCTACCAGCGGCGCGGGCCAGGGCAAGCCTCTGGCCCTGGCCCGCGCCGCACCAGCCCGTGTGTCGGCCCTAACCGAACTTGGTTACTCGCCCTCGCCCCGGCTGATCAGCGTGTTCAGCAAGCCGACGATCTGCTCCTGCCCGGCGGCGGCCGCGTCAAGCCTTCCGCGCATCTCGGC
>JASIGS010000420.1 GCA_030052355.1 Streptosporangiaceae bacterium
CAGCGGTTCGCCCGTGGTTCCAGGCCGAGGGGGTCTTGCCGACGATAAGGGTCCACAAGTGCACGGTGTCGCGAGTCAGCTGCCACTGCTCCAGCCGAAACGGCGGCCAGCTCATCGGCGTTGTCGTTCCCTTCATAGCTGGCAGCCGACGGTGGTCCGTTAGCTGAGCCCGGGGTTGTCACCAGTCATGGTGGTCGCGGCGGGTGAGCTGAGGACGACGGGGGTGAGCCGCCGGTGTTCGTAGCGGAGGCTGAGGGCAAGGATGACCAGCCCGGCTGCGACGCCGGCGCCAACAGCGACCGGCAGGGGCGCCTTGAAGGCCAGGTCGCAGAGCAGGGCGATGGTGGCGCCGCCGAGCACGCTGTTGACCAGGATGACCATGCTGGCCATGGTGAACAGGAAGGCCCACCGGCCGTATTGCACGCCCTTGTTACCGGCCACCGAATCATCGGCTTCGAAGTAGGGCGGTGCCGAGGGAGCAAGCGAGGCGTAGTAGCGCCTGATGAGTTCCATCCTGCGCTGCGACACGATGTTGGCGACGCTGGTGTCGATCAGCCGGACGACGGTGAACCAGCCGAGCACGAACACGGTCGGCAGGACCGTGAAGCCCAGCGAGGCCAGCGCCCGGGGCGATGAACTGGTGAAGCCGATGGCGACCAGGCCGCTCGACAGGGTTGCCAGGTAGATGCTGACCCGGCTGCCACTCTCGCTGATGGTCGAGCTCGAGGTCGACTGCAGCACGAAGTGCTCGGTTACCAGCGCGCTCATGAACTCCGGGGGCGGCTTGTCGCCATCCATCACATTTCCCGGTCAGCGGACAACGCGGATGTTGAAGGCCTCGGTGCGCAGCAGCCCGGCCAGCCTGGCGAACAGGACAAGGTAGTGCTCCGGGCCCCTGGCGGTCACGATGCCGCCCAGGTCGATGATGTCATCGTCGGCCCACCCTAGGTCACGGAGCAGGCCTGCGGCCTGGGCCTTGGCGGCGCCGTCGTCACCGGACAGGAACACCGAGCTTGGGCCGATGATGTGCGGGTTGACGATCGTGGTGATCGCGGCGTGGTTCATCGACTTGACCACCCTGGCGTCCGGGCGTGCTGCCTGGAGGTGCTCGGCCAGGCTGGAGTTCGGGTATACCAGGTCAAAGGCCGGCGTGGTCGCGTTGGCCACGTCGACCAGCGTCTTGCCGTTGAACGCGCCGGGTTCGATGGCCGAGATCGTGTCCACGGCGACCGACCCCAGGATCGCGTTGACCACGATGTCAGCGTCCCGTACGGTCTCGTCAAGCGGCCGGACCGGGAAGTCTGCGCTCCTGGCCGCTGGGTGCCGCGAGCCGAGCGTGACCTCGTGAGATTTGCTCCACGCAGCGCCGAGCGTCGTGGCGACGTGACCGGTGCCGAGAACGCCTAGTTTCATATCGCCCTCACTTTCGCGGTATCCGCGCGCTGTCGGCTGGCGGCGCAGGGCTCAGGTTGCCTGTCTAGATTCCAGAGAACCAAACTACAGCGATTATGCTTCTAAGGAAAGTATATGCTAGCCCGAGAGCGCGCGAGGTGATGTCCGGTGAGCGTCGGCACGTAGCTAACCGACGTCCCCGCGGCTGCCGGCAGCCGGTCCGACCGGGACCGGTCTGCCATCGAGGCATAGCCGATTGGCTCCCAGCGGAGCCCTGACGGCACCGGGCGAGCGGCGCGGGGCCGCTGGGCGGCACGGCTGCCTGGGCACGCGCTGGGCGCCGGGCCCTGCCCGCCAGAACCGGCAGGGCCACTGGACAGGGGTCAGCAGTGAGAGCGAGCTACAGCCAGGAAGGAGCAGCATGACCGTCAAGGCACGCAAGTGGGTCGCCGTCGAGTTCGGCGGCGCTGACGCATTGCGGAACATCGAGGTCGACGTTCCAGACCCAGAGCATGGCCAGGTCACCGTAAGCGTGCGCGGCGTCGGCATGAATCCTGCCGACGCCAAGCACATCGCGCCCGGCCAGGACCCGCGGCTGCTGCCGCTGTCCATCGGCTACGAGGTAGCCGGCGTCGTCACAGCCCTAGGGCCTGGCACCGAGCTGGCGTCTGGCGGCGGCCTGGTGGGAGATGAGGTCGTCGCCTCGCAGGTAAGCGGCGGGTATACCACCATGATTACGACGGGCGCCGCAAGCGTGTTTGCCAAGCCGACGACACTGAGCTTCGCGGAAGCCGCCAACCTGCTGCTGGTGGGCACTACCGCAGCCGAGCTGCTGCACCGGTCCGGTGCGCGGGAAGGCGAAACAGTGCTGCTGCACGGCGCTGCGGGAGCCGTCGGCAACAGTGTCCTGCAGCAAGCCCGCCACCAGGGCATCCACGTGGTGGGAACCGCCAGCGCGCCAACCTTCGACTTCGTCCGCCGGTTCGGCGGCGCACCAGTGCAGTACGGGCCGGGCCTGCTGGCGCGGGTCCGCGAGGCCGCCCCGGGAGGCATCGTGGCCGCGCTGGACACCGTTGGCAGCGACGAGGCGGGTGACGTATCGCTGGCCCTGGTGCCGGACCGGAGGCG
The DNA here is from genome assembly GCA_030052355.1 of Streptosporangiaceae bacterium. The sequence continues at coordinate 2,521 of JASIGS010000420.1, forward strand.
GGTAATCACGATCGCCGCTGCGCCCCGTGCCAAAGCCGACGGGTACATCTTCATCGGGGCGTCCAACCCGGAGAGCGGGCCGTTCCGCGCGCGGACCCGCAGCAAAATCCTGGCGCTCGCCCAAGCGGGCGAGCTGGTCGTGCCCATCGCGCAGACCTTCGAGTTCGAGGAAGCCCCGGCCGCGTTCAAAATGCTCACGGGCCCGCATCCGCCTGGCAAGCTCGCCCTCACCAACGACAGCTGACCCCGGGGAGGCCACAGTGACGACGATCGCGGTGATCGGCGCCGGACATATCGGTAGCAAGGTGGCAGAGGCGGCCGTCCAGGCCGGCTATGACGTCATCGTCAGCAACGCAACCGGGCCAAAGTCGCTGGCCAGGCTGGTCAGCCAGCTGGGCGGCAAGGCCAGGGCAGCGACAGTAGAGGAGGCGGCCCGGGCGGGCGACGTCATCGTGGTCTCTGTCCCGGTCGGTGCCTTCGGTGACATCCCGGTCAGGCCCCTGGCCGGGAAGGTCATCGTCAGCACGTCCAACTACAACGCAGCGCGAGAAGGGCACATCGCCGAGATCGACGACGGCAGCATCACGATCGCCGGGCTGCTCCAGCGGCACCTGCCGGACAGCAAGGTGGTCCGGACCTTCAACATGATCTCCGCAGCTGAAGTCCCCGCTGACGGCACCCCGACTGGCACGCCGAACCGCCGGGCGCTAGCTCTGGCGGGCGACGACGCCGACGCTAAGAAAACC
>JASIGS010000421.1 GCA_030052355.1 Streptosporangiaceae bacterium
TGACCACCTCGTCGGGTATGAGGGCATCGCGTTCGATCAGCGCGCCGTCGACCGAGGTTTCGCAGAACTCGCGCACTCGAGCGCAGAACTGCTCGCCGCGCTGCGTTGCCTCTTCACTCGGGCGCGGATGCGGATAGATCAGGTCAAGCCGGAAATTACCGAGGTACAGCTGCTTGCCGAAGCTTGGCCGCTGCCACGCAGCCTCGCGGGCCTCCTCTGCCACCTGGCGAGACTGTTGTTCGCCGACATTGCGGACATCTTGCTGTTGAGCAGTCATGGCACGTCCGTTTCGTCGATTGCTTTCCCGCTAGTAACCTGCCCACTCCTACCCGCCAGTAACGCCAGCCCCGGCGGTGCCAGCCCGGCAGCGCGCTGCACCTCGCGCCGCATCCGGTCACTGGCTCGCGAGTGGTGCTACGGCCGGATGACGATCTGGAAGACGCGCGGGCAGACGAAGACGCGCCGGTAGCCGGCGCCAGTGATCGGCGCCGGCCGCCTGCGCGAGCCCGTTGATCCTCTTGGCGGTCTTCCCAGCGGCGATCAGGGCTGGCTCAGATCGCCGGCTACACGGCGGGGCCGGGCTGCATCCGCCCGGCCGCGTGCACGCCGGCGAGGATGAGACCGCCAGCCGACGTCAGCGTCACGCCGTTGTGTTCGCGGTGCTGCGCGCTGCGCGGACACCACGGGTTCGCCGGCACGTTCGCGCACGGGTTGGGCATCGTCGGCAGGTTCTTGGGCAGCGCCTTCAGCACCACCTTGCCGGTCACCTTCGGGTAATGGGCGTCCGCCGGGCACCCGGCGAGGCCGGTGTCGCACAGCACCTGGGCGAACAGCGCGCCACCCGTGTTGGCCGCCTTCGTGAACTTGCCGCAGTGGCTCTGGTACTTCTCCAGGCCGGCTGGATCGCTGCCGTTCGGGTCCTTGTTGCCGGCGTAGCAGTTCTCCGGCTCGCCACCGAACAGGGTGAGCTGGCCGAAGTCAGAGTTGCTCGGGTTGTGGAAGTACCCGTCGTGCCGGAACGTGTTGTGCTCGAGCGCGTCACCCTCGGGGTCCATGACGCAGCCGAAGATGGGGTACTCGTGGCCACCGATCCCGGCGCAGGTCTGGTGCAGGCTCGGCGTGCCGGTCTGGGCGTAGGGCAGGAACAGCGCGCCCCACGCGCCGTTGTTCACGATCGTGTTGTCCATGACCGTGTCATAACGGCCGCCAGATACCGTCAGGCCGGTGCCGACCGGGCCGGCCGCGGCGGAGCCCGCCGCCGGCGCCATGTTGTTGTTGTTGTTGTGAATGTAGTTGTGGATCAGCACCCAGCAGGACTTTGTGTGGGTGATCGGGCTGGTGCCGCCGTACAGGCAGCGCCCGTCCTGCGGAGCCGGCGGGTCGCCGATGATCTGGGTGTTGGTGTCGAGGCCGTCCTGGTTGTCGTCGAACTGGGAGTTCTCGATGATCACCGTGCCGCCGGAGTTGGTGCCGGAGTAGCCGAGCGCGTTGTTCTCCATCCACATGTGGTCCATGACCACGTCGCACCGCTGCTTGCAGGCGCCCACGTAGGTACCCGAGTCGTTCATGTTGCTGGCGTACAGCTCGTTCCAGGACGCCGGGCCTGCCGAGTTGCTCGCGAAGATGCCGTACTCCGCGGCGGTCGTCTCGTTGCTGAAGAACGTCGAGGTCGCCGTCAGGTAGCTGCCCCAGTAGCCGGACAGGCCGATCTTGCCCGATTCCGCGCCGCCGTTCCACCAGATCTGGTTGCCGGAGTCGCCGGTGCCCGCCAGGAAGTTGCAGACCGTGAGGTTCTCGATGCTGACGTCGTTGGCCTTCCAGACCAAGATGCCGTTGCGGCCCACCGCGTGACCGTTCACGACCCGGCCGTAGTTCTGCTCGGACGGCTGTGAACTGCACGGCGTCGCGCCGGCATCGGTGCCGTCCACGATCACCGTGTTGCGGTTCATGCCGCGCAGCGTGATGCCCGACTTGTCGATGAACACGCCGCCCATCGCGCCGTCCGCCGGGTTGCCGTACGGGCCGGTCTCGTCGGCTGTCTCGTGGTAGTCGCCGGGCCCGACGAGGATCCAGTCACCGGGCGCCGCGGCGTTCACGGCCGCCTGGATGCTGGTGTAGCCGCCGGCGATGCCGTGATACGTGCCGACGAGCAGCACCTTCGGGCTGGCGGCCGGGCCGGCCGTGACGGCGCCCGCCGATGACGTCCAGGCGGACAGCAACCCGCAGCAGAGGGTCGCCGTGCCGAGCACCGATGTCACCCGGATCAAGCCGCGAATGCGAGTTCTCATGGCAACCTCCAGCCGATTAGCAAAACCATACGAGCGTGGGCCTGCCGACCGCTAGCACCTGAACGGACGGTGACCGGCTGGGTAGAAACTCGGTGATCCGGTCGATGCCCGGCGGAGGGAGAGGCAGTGTCGATCTACATGAGCCAGACAGAGCGGGAGACGTTCCTGGCTGGCCTGCACGTGGGCGTGCTCACCGTGATGGACGAAGGCGGCAGGGGGCCGCTGGCGACCCCCGTGTGGTACAGCTACAGCCCCGGCGGCCTGGTCGGCGTGGTGACCGGCCAGACCACGAGGAAGGCCAGGGCCATCGCCGCGGCCGGCCGGTTCAGCTTGTGCGCGCAGGATGAGGCGCCGCCTTACAAGTACGTGACGGTCGAAGGCCCGGCGGTGATCGAACCTGTCGGGCTGGCCGAGCGCGCCGCGATCGCCCGCCGCTATCTCGGCGCCGAGAACGGCGACGCGTGGATCGCCGCCAACCCGGGTGGCGACGAGGTGGTGATCCGGATGGCCCCCGAGCACTGGCTCTCGGCCGACTTCGGCAAGGCCGCGGCCTGACCGGCGCCCGGTTGTCCCGCTCCGCCTAGCCGACGCTGATCGGCGGTCGCGACGCGTGGTCCTCGGCCAGCAGGAGCTCGGCCGTCGGCGCGTCGGCGGGCAGGAACGCCTCCAGCTTGAGCTCGGAGAGCGTCACGTCGACGGCCGTGGCGAAGCTGGTGATCGTGGTCATCAGGCGCAGCTCGCCGTGGTCGGTGCGGAACTGCAAGGGAACGGCGAAGCCAAGGTGCCCTGGCCCCGGCCGGGCCGGCGGGACGTACCCGGTGAGCTCGGCGAGCAGCCCGGCGAGCCTGGCGTCGGGGTTGCGCGCCAGTTCGGCGGAGATGCCGTTCAGGACGTGCCGTGCCCACTCGGCGAAGTTCACGATCCGCGGCGCCATGCCGTCGGGATGCAGGGCCAGGCGGAACGCGTTGGCTGGCGGCCTCAGCAGTTCCGGCGCGCAGCCGTCGAGCAGGATCCGCTCGGCCGCGTTGGCCGCCACCAGGTCGCCGTGCCGGTCGACGATGATCGCCGGATAGGGCAGGTGCGCCGCGAGGATGTGCTCGAGCGCATCCCTGGCAGAGGCGATGGCGCTGCCGTCCAGCGGGCTCTGCGGGTACGCGGGCGCGTACCCGGCCGCGAGCAGCATTTCGTTGCGCTCGCGCAGCGGCACGCCGAGGGCCTCGGCGAGCCTGATGACCATCTCACGGCCGGGCACGGACCGGCCGCTCTCGATGAAGCTGAGGTGGCGCTGGGTCGTCCCGGCGCGCAGCGACAGCTCCAGCTGGCTGAGCCGCAGCCTGGCACGCCTTTCGCGCAGCATCGAAGCAAACTCCACGCCTTCCAGTTGTAGCGCGCGGGCCGGCTGCCCGCGATTCCCGGCAGGGAATTGCTGCTGGTCACCCCCCGAGCCAGGCTGGTGCGCATGAACACAGACACCGATCTCGACATCGACCAGCTCACCAAGCGCTACATAGCGATCTGGCACGAGGCTGACCCGGTCGCGCGCGGTCAGGCGGTCGCTGACATCTGGTCAGCGGACGCGCTGTGCTGCACGCCGGCCGCGGAGCACAGCGGCCGGACCGCCATCGAGGCACGCGTCGCCGCGGCGCACGACAAGTGGATCAAGCAGGAGGGCTGCGTCTTCCGCGCCCGCGGCAGCACCGACGCTCACCACCACGGCGTCCGGCTGGCGTGGGAGATGGTGCCCGCTTCCGGCGGAGCGGTGGCCTCGTCGGGCGTCCAGTTCCTGATCACCGGCGACGACGGCCTGGTGCGCTACGACTACCAGTTCCTCGATCCCTGACGCGTCGCGGGCCCGGGCGGGCTCAGTGCGGGACGGTGCCGATGGTCACCAGGT
>JASIGS010000422.1 GCA_030052355.1 Streptosporangiaceae bacterium
TTCTCCGGTCACGCCATCACGGCCTGGCACTGGCGCGCGGGAGCGGCCACCGGCGATCCGGGCGGCCTGCCGGAGCCTTACCGCACGCTGCTGACCGGGGATCATTCCGGCGCGGCGCGCTGGTGGCGCGATCACGGGCAGCCGTATGAGGCGGCGCTCGCGTCGGCTGGCTCGGGTGACGCCGATGCCCTCCGGCAGGCGCTGGCCGTGCTGCGCGACCTGGGCGCACGGCCGGCCGCGGCCATCCTGGCCGGGGAGCTGCGCGACCTGGGCGAGCGCTACCAGCCCCGCGACCGCAGGCAGGCCACGGTCACGCACCCTGCTGGCCTCACCGGCCGCGAGGTAGAAGTGCTCACGCTGCTCGCCGCCGGGCTCCGCAACACCGACATAGCGGAGCGGCTCGTCCTCTCGCCGCGGACCGTGGACCACCATGTCTCGTCGGTCCTGCGCAAGCTCGACGCGCGCAGCCGCGCCGAGGCCGTGGCGACCGCCGCGCGCATCGGGATCCTGCAGCCGTTAAGCCGGGATCTGCCGCATCCCTGGCGTACCGGGGACAACACCAGGCGGCCGCGGCCTCACGATCGGTCGGCAGCCGCGATGAGCGCTTGCGCCCGCGCGGTGCGCACCGTCGCCGAAAGGGTGGCGACGTCGTAGGCCCCGTGATGGCGCCGGCCGTTGACGAAGAACGTCGGAGTACCCGAGACCCCGCTCAGGTCGGCGGAGTCCACGTCCGCGGCGATCTTGGACGTCCCCGCCTGCTTGCGCATGTCCTTGACGAACAGGTCGGCGTCCAGGCCCAGGTCGGTCGCGTACCGCAGCAGGTCCCTGGCCGTCAGCTCGCCCTGGTGCTCCAGCAGCTGGTCATGCATGTCCCAGAAGCGGCCCTGGGCGGCCGCCGCCTCGGTCGCCTCCGCGGCCAGTTGCGCGTGCGGGTGCACGTCGGTCAGCGGCAGGTGCCGCCACACGTACCGCAGGTCGCCCGAGCCGGCCAGCAGCTCCCGGATGACCGGCTCCGCCTGTCCGCAGTAGGGGCACTCGAAATCGCCGTACTCCACCAGCGTGACCGGTGCGTCGTCGGGGCCGCGCACGTGGTCGTGCTCGGGGTCAACGGGTACCGCCAGGTCGATGATGCTCTGCGACGTGCCGAGCAGGGCGCGCAGCCGCGTCCGCTTCGGCAGCAGCGCGGTGACCCGGAACACGAGCCAGGTGAGGGCTGAGGCACCGACCGCCGCGGACAGCACACCGACCTTCGCCTCGTCGAGCTCTGTTCCGTGGAAGGCGAGCGTTGCGATGAGCAGTGACACGATGAACCCGATCCCGGCGATCGTGCCGGCGCCGATCACCGCAGCCCAGCCGATCGGCGGCCGGACCCGGCCACGGCTGAACCGGGCCAGCAAGAAGGCCGCGGCGAACGTGCCGATCGGCTTCCCCGCGACGTAGCCGAGCAGGATGCCGAGCGTGACGGGCGAGGTGTAGGCACGGGCCAGGAAGCTCCCGCTGACCGGGATCCCGGCGTTGGCCAGCGCGAACAGGGGCACGATCAGGTAGCTGCTCCACGGGTGAAACAGCTGCTGCAACCGGTCGTTCGGCGACAGCGCGGTGCGCACGCTCTCCCGCACCTGGCTGGCCAGCTCGGGAGTCGGCTGCTGGCGGAACAGCCGGTACGACTCGCTCGCCTGCTCCAGGTCGCTGCGCGCCGCCGGATAGGCAATCGCGAGCAGGCCCATGACCAGGCCGACGAGCACGGGGTCGATGCCGGACTCGAAGAACGCGACCCACGCGACCACGCCGAGCAACAGGTACACGCCACCGCTGCGGACGCCGCGGCCGCGGGCAACTGCGGCCACCACGAGCACCGCCGCGCCCACGGCGAGCGCCGTCAGCTTGATGGCACGGCTGTAGGCCAGCGCGATGACCGCTATGCCGGCCACGTCGTCGACGATCGCGAACGTGAGCAGGTAGGTGCGGACCCGGTCCGGGATGCCGGTGCCGACGAGGGCGAGCATCCCGAGTGCGAACGCGGTGTCGGTGGACATGGCGGTGCCCCAGCCGGACACCGACGGCCGTCCGGCGTTGACGGCCAGGTAGATCGCGATCGGCACGACCATCCCGCCCAGGGCGACCACCACCGGCAGGGTCAGCCTGCGCCGTTCCCGGAGCTCGCCCATGTCGAACTCACGCCGCGCCTCGAGCCCGACCACCAGGAAGAAGAGCGCCATGAGCCCGTCGTTGACCCACTGGCGCAGGCTGGCCGACAGCCCTGCGCCGCCTACCCGTACCGACAGCGTCGTGGCCCAGACCTTGGCATACTCCGACGGATCGACGTTGGCCCAGGCGAGCGCCGCCAGCGTGGCTGCCAGCAGCAACGCCGCGCTGCCGGTCTCGGTGCGCAGGTAACGGCGCAGCGGCGTATCGAGGTGCTGCGTCCACGCGGTCCCGAGGGAGAACCGGGCCGCAGCGGCGGGCTCGGTCACCCCAGGATTCTCTCCTGCCGCGTAGGTCGGCCGTCTCCGGCCGGGCTAACCGTCGATGGTCTGGAACGAGCGCTTGGCGAAGCCGATCATGTAGCCGTCGATCGTGGTCCGCACCGGCAGGTCCGGACGGTCAGCGGCGCCGAGCGTGATGAACAGCGGGATGAAATGGTCGGGAGTGGGGTGGGCATAAGGCATGCCGGGTGCCCTGCTCTGGTACGCCGCGAGCTCGTCCACGTCGCCGCGGGCCAGCGCGTCGGCGGCCCACGCGTCGAAGTCGGACGACCAGGCAGGCACCGCGCCGGTCAGCATCTCGCGAGTGATCGACCTGATCCCGTGCGTCATGAACCCGGAGCCGATCACCAGCACGCCCTCTTCGCGCAGGGGGCGCAGCCGGCTGCCGATCTCGATCAGCCGGCCCGGGTCGCGGCTGGGCATGCTGAGCTGGAGCACCGGGATGTCGCCGAGCGGGTACATGGCCATGAGCGGCACCCAGGCCCCGTGGTCAAGCCCGCGCCTGGCGTGCTGGTGGACGGGGTCGCTGTCCGGCATCGCGCCAGCCACCCGGCGGGCGAGGGCGCCGGCGTCCGGCGTATCGTACTTCATCTCGTAGTAGCGCGGGTGAAATCCCCCGAAGTCGTACACCAGCGGCGTGTGCGCGGCCGCCGCGGACAGGCAGAGCGGCGC
>JASIGS010000423.1 GCA_030052355.1 Streptosporangiaceae bacterium
CTCGGCGAGGCCGCCGGGCGCTCCCTGATCGTCATCCTCAGGGACGCCCACCGGCATCCCGCCGCCGCAGAGTCCGCGACCATGATCCTCGACGCTCGCCCCGACGCCGTCGTCGTGGAGATGGGGCTGCCCTTCTGGCGGCCGCCCGCTGCCTGCTACCTGGCTAGCTACGGCGCCGCCCGCAGCAACGGCCGGGCTGTCGCAGAGATCCTCGGGCTAGCCGAGAGCTAGCTCGTCAACTCGGCCTAATCCCTAAAAGCCGGCCTTCAACGCCGGTTTCCCGGAGCGGCTTGCCCACGGACGGTCCCGGTACCTGCATAATGCTGCATATGCGTCTGTCCGCTCGCTCCGACTATGCGCTGCGCGCCGTCATCGAACTGGCCGCCTCCGGCGCGGGCCACGTCACTGCCGACCAGCTTGCCAAGACCCAGGCCATCCCCGGCAAGTTCCTCGAGGCGATCCTGACCCAGCTGCGCCGGGCCGGCCTGGTGCGCAGCCAGCGCGGCCCTGACGGCGGGTTCTGGCTGGCCCGCCCGGCCAGCGAGATATCGCTCGCCGACATCATCAGGGCCATCGACGGCCCGCTGGTCGGCGTGCGCGGCGAGCGGCCGGAGAACCTGGGCTACGTCGGCGCCGCGGAGCCGCTGCAGACCGTGTGGATAGCCCTCCGGGCCAACGAGCGTGCCATCCTCGAGGAGGTCACGCTCGAGCACATAGTGTCCGGCGAACTGCCGGCTAGCGTGCGGGCGCTCGCCGAGAACCCGGCGGCCTGGACGTCCCACTCACCCAACTAGGCGTCTACCAGCGGGCCCAGCTAGGCGTCCAGCTGCGGGATGGCAACGAGGCCTGGCTCAGTTCCGCCGAACCAGGAGCGAGCTTCCGGGATCGATACTGGGCTAAACCGGCACCATGTTCGTGATGTCGCGGGCCAGTGAGTCGCCGTCGGGCAGCGACACCGGCTCGAGCAGCGGCTCAGCAGGCGGTACCAGGCGCTGCGCGTCGCGCGCCACGCGCTCCGGCACGACAACCGCCTCCCTGGCGGCGCCCTGCCGGGCGGGCTGGGGCAACCGCACACGCTGGGCCTGACCGGCCGGCACCCGCTCGACGCCTTCACGCGAACCCGGCCCGCCGGATCGCGCGAGCGCTGGCTCGAGCGGAACGCCGAAGACCGGCTCGCTCTGCAGCTCGGCCAGCGCGAAGTTGTCTGACACTTCCCGCAGCACCTGCGAGAGCGGCGCTCCCAGCGCGTCGCAGATCGAAGCGAGCAGCTCCGAGGACGCTTCCTTCTGGCCGCGCTCTACTTCAGAGAGGTAGCCCAGGGAAACCCGGGCGGTGGCCGATACCTCACGCAGGGTGCGGCCCTGGCGAAGGCGCAGTCGCCGCAGCGCGTCGCCGAGCAGGTGACGAAGAAGGACCATCGTCGCGCTCCCTCCCTGAGGTCGAGACCCTGACCCCTCTACCGTACCTGTCCCTGCGGACCATTCGGGAGAGGGCATCGCCGCGTGTTCACACGCTGGTAACACTGTAATCATTTTTCCTCTTCCCGCAACGCCCTGACCAGCAGCGACAGCACCTCGCGGACCGACGAGTCTCGCACGCCCGCGCGGTCGCCGGCAAGTGTCAGCGCCGCCCAGGCCGGTCCCCGCGGGCCGTCAGCTGCTATGAACACCGTCCCGGCGGGCTTGCCCTCGGCTGGCCCCGGCCCGGCGACGCCGGTCGTGGCGAGCCCGAACGTGCTGCCGAGACGCTCGCGCACCCCCCGCGCCATGGCGGTTGCCACCTCGGCGTGCACCGTGCCGCAGCGGGCCAGCAGGTCGGCGGGCACACCGAGGAGCGAGTTCTTCAGGTCCGCCGCGTAGGCCACGATTCCGCCGCGAAAGACCACCGAAGAACCCGGCACGCTGGTCAGCGCACCCGCCACCAGGCCACCGGTCAGCGACTCGGCCACCGCCACCGTCATGCCGCGGCTGGCCAGCAGGCCGATAGCATCGGCGGCCAGCTGAGCCGTCCCCAGTGTCACGGCACGGGAGCAGGGACGGCGGCGACCAGGTCAACGCCGTCGCTAGCGGTCACGACCGCGCCCACCACGTCGCCTGGCTCGGCGTGCCGCGCGGTCACCTCGGTGCTGCCGTCCACCTCGGGCGCCTGGTGCGCGGCCCGGCCTAGGTACCGGCCGTCCGCCAGCACCTCCTCGACCAGCACGTCGACGGTCTCGCCGATCCGGTCGGCTGCCCGCTCTGCCATCAGCTCGTCGGCCAGGCTGAGCAGTTCATCCACGCGCCGGGCGATCTCGTCGTCTGGCAGCTTGCCGGGCAGCCCGGCCGCCTCGGTGCCGTCTTCGTCCGAGTATCCGAATATGCCGATCGCATCGAGTCGTGCCTCGGCAAGAAAGTCCTCGAGCGCGGCCAGGTCGGACTCGGTCTCGCCCGGGAAGCCCACGATGAAGTTGGACCGGATCCCGGCGGCCGGAGCCAGGCTCCTGATCTGGTCGATCAGCTCGCAAAACCGCTGGCCGTCGCCGAACCGGCGCATGGACCGCAGGACGCTCCCGCTGGCGTGCTGGAACGACAGGTCGAAATATGGGGCGACGCCTGGCGTGGCGGCCAGGACCTCGACCAGCCCCGGCCTGACCTCCGCGGGCTGGAGATAGCTCACCCTGACCCGGCAGATACCCGGCACGCCGGCCAGCTGCGGCAGCAGCGACTCGAGCAGCCTGAGGTCGCCGAGGTCCTTGCCGTAGGACGTCGAGTTCTCGCTCACCAGCAGCAACTCGCGGGCGCCGTGATCAGCCAGCCAGCTCGCCTCGGTCAGCAGGTCTTGCGGCCGCCGGGACACGAACGCGCCGCGGAATGCCGGGATAGCGCAGAATGTGCATCGGCGGTCACAGCCAGAAGCGATCTTGAGAGGTGCTACCACGCCACCGCCGAGCCGGCGGCGCAGCACCCGTGGACCGGAAGCGGGCGCCACTCCTGGCGGGAGGTCAGCGAACCGGTCAGCCACCACGGCGTGGCCGGGCGGCTGGGCGTGGCCGCTGCCTGGCCGGGCGGCCGGGGACAGCGGCAGCAGCTTGCGCCTGTCTCTCGGTTCGTGCGCCGTCCACCGCTGACCTGCAGCGATGGCGTCCAGCCGGGCCGCAATGTCCTCGTAGTCATCGAAGCTGAGCACTTGCGCTTCGGGCATCGCCTGCCCGAGCTCGGATCCGTACCGCTCGGCGAGGCAGCCAGCGGCCGCCACCGTTGCGCCGCCGGCGGCGGCTTCCAGCAGCTCGTCGATCGACTCTTGCTTGGCCGCCTGGATGAATCCGCAGGTGTTGACCAGCACCACGTCGGCGTCTTCTGAGCTCTCCGTCAGCCGCCAGCCGCCAGCCTCGAGCCGGGCGGCCAGTTCCTCGGAGTCCACGTCGTTCCGGGCGCAGCCCAAGCTCACGAGCCGGACGCTGTGCGCGGCTGCGGGCGGACCTGGCTGGCTGGCGGACACACCCGCAGACTACGGTAACGGCGCCGGTGCCAGGGCACCCGCGCCAGCCGGCTGGCCGGCCCGACCCAACCTTGCCGCAGGTCAGGTGTAGCAGCCGCTCTTGGTGCAGGTCAGGTGCGCGACGTTAATGCCGAGGTTGGAGTACGTCTTGCCGTTCTCGCGGAACGTTATCGCCGGCGGGTTGCCGATCGTCACGTTCACGGGGTGGTCCTCGATCCAGGTCATCGGGTGCCCGGGCATGACATCGCCTTCGTAGATCAGCTGGCCTGATGCCGACGTCAGCTCGACCCAGCTATATCCCTTCGAGCCGGCCGCCAGGTTGATCACGACCCGCTTCGGAGCGGGGGGCGGAGCCGGCGCCTTGGTGGTCGGCGTGGTCGTCGGGTGAGCGGCCGGCTTCAGGGCGTTCTTGGGATCGGTCGAGCCGGTAGCCGCCGAAGGCGACCGGTGCGCGGTGCTGAAGTAGTGGTAGCCGACCACGGCGAGCGCCGCGACCAGCCCGGCAACCAGGAGCGCGGCCCAGTTGGGGCGGCGCCGCTCCTTCAGCTTTACCGGGGTGAAGGGCCGGAACACGTCGGCCGCGGACACTGGCCGCGGCGGTGATTGGGTGGCGTCGTACTCCCTGATCAGCTGCTCGGGATCGAGCCCGACAGCCTTGGCCATGCTGCGGATGTGGCCTCGGGCGTAGAAGTCACCACCACACGCTGAGTAGTCACCACGCTCGATACCGCGGACGATGGTTTCCCTGATGCACGTCCGCTGGCTGACCTGCGCGATGGTGAGACCGGACTGGCGGCGCGCTTCCGCCAGCTCGTCACCGATGCTCACGCGGAGCCTCCATTACTACGCTTCGTCCCGCGCGCAAAGGCGGCGGGCGAGTCATATGTTCTTGATTGCTGATCCAGTCACGGGATCGGTCACTTAGTGTAGACAGGCGATTACTGGCCGTACTGGACCGGGCCTGCCGCGGGGTGCACGGTCAAAGTGTCTCGCCCGCGAGCAGCCGTGCCAAGCGCCTGCTTACCGGATCATGAACCCCCGGGTCACTCGTCCCCGCGCAGCGAAGCGAGCAAACCCGGCAGGTCGTCTGGGCGTATCAGCACGTCACGCGCCTTGGAGCCCTCACTCGGGCCGACGACGCCCCGGCTTTCCAGCAGGTCCATCAGCCTCCCGGCCTTGGCGAACCCGACCCGGAGCTTGCGCTGGAGCATCGACGTGGAGCCGAACTGCGTGCCCACGACAAGCTCGGCGGCCTGCAGCAGCAGGTCGAGGTCGTCCCCGATGTCGGCGTCGACCTCGCGCTGCTTCCCCTCCGGCGCGACCACGTCGTCGCGGTACGTGGGCTCGGCCTGCTTCTTGCAGTGCGCGACGACCTGCCGGATCTCCTTCTCGTCGACGTAGGCGTTCTGCAGCCGGATCGGCTTGCTCGTGCCCATCGGCAGGAACAGCGCGTCGCCTTGCCCGACCAGCTTCTCCGCCCCGGGCTGGTCGAGGATGACCCGGCTGTCGGTCAGGCTGGACGTCGCGAAGGCGAGCCTGGACGGGACGTTCGCCTTGATCAGCCCGGTCACGACGTCGACGCTCGGCCGCTGCGTGGCGAGCACCAGGTGGATCCCGGCGGCGCGGGCGAGCTGGGTGATCCTGACCACCGAGTCCTCGACGTCCCTCGGTGCCACGACCATCAGGTCGGCGAGCTCGTCCACGATCACCAGCAGGTACGGATAGGGCACGTAGACGCGCTCCGAGCCCGGGGGCGCCGAGAGCCTGCCAGCCCGGACCGCCTTGTTGAAGTCGTCAACGTGCCGGAAGCCCGACGCCGCCAGGTCGTCGTAGCGTCGTTCCATCTCCCCGACGACCCACTGCAGCGCGTCGGATGCCCTCTTCGGGTCGGTGATGATCTGCGTGATGAGATGCGGAATGCCGCCGTACGCGGCCAGCTCGACCCGCTTGGGATCGATCAGTACCATCCGGACCTCGTCCGGCGTCGCGCGCAGCAAGATCGAGGTAATCAAGCCGTTGATCGACGTGCTCTTGCCCGATCCGGTGGCTCCGGCTATCAGCATGTGAGGCATCTTCGCGAGGTTCGCGATGACGGTCCGGCCCTCGACGTCCTTGCCGAGGCCGACGACCATCGGGTGGTGGTCGGCCACGGCCACCGGGGACCTGAGCACGTCACCCAGGCTGACGATCTCCCTGTCGGCGTTCGGAATCTCGACCCCGATGGCCGACTTGCCGGGTATCGGTGACAGGATCCGCACGTCCGCGCTCTTCACCGCGTAGGCGATGTTCTTCGACAGCTGGGTAACACGCTCCACCTTGACCGCTGGCGCCAGCTCGATCTCGTACCTGGTCACCGTCGGCCCTCTGGTGAAGCCCGTGACCTGGGCATCCACCTCGAACTGGTCGAGCACCGCGGACAGCGCCTCGACCACGGTGTCGTTCGCCCTCGTGCGGGCCCTGGGCGCGGAGCCG
>JASIGS010000424.1 GCA_030052355.1 Streptosporangiaceae bacterium
CTGGTCCCTGACCAGCTGGTCCGCGCGACCGGGCGTCAGCTCGCGCTGTGGGGCGACTCGATGATCAGCGACCGGGTGGCGCGTGCCGCCATCCGGGTCCAGGCGATGCTCGGCCACGCCAACGTGACCCGCCCCGTGCTGTCCGGCGGCCGCAGGCCTGCCGAGCAGGCGGTACTCGTCCCGTTCGGTGATGCCGAGGTGCCGCCGCGCCCGCTAGACCGGCCGTGGCCGGGGCGGATACCGGCTCCGGCACCCGCCACCGTCTACCCGGCGCCGGTCGCTGCGGCGGTGACCGACGCCCGCGGCGACACGGTGACCGTCAGCGGGCGCGCCGAGCTGTCCGGACCACCGGCCTGGCTGACCGTCGGCCGCGGGCCCGCCAGGGCCATCGACAGCTGGGCAGGGCCGTGGCCGGTCACGCAGCGGTGGTGGGACCCGGAGCGTGCCCGCAGGCAGGCAAGGTTCCAGCTGGTCACGCGAGATGGGGACGCCTGGCTCGCCGTGGTGCAGGACGGCTGCTGGCAGCTCGAGGCCAGCTACGACTGAGGCTCAGGCGGCCGGATCGAGCAGCACCTTCACGGCGCCCGTGCGGCGCGAGTTCTTCACCGCGAGCACCGCCTCGTCCCAGCGCCCCAACCCGAACCGGTGCGTGATGACCGGCGTGAGGTCGAAGCCGTCCGCCACGAAGTCGAAGTAGTGCTCCATGGCGTGCTTGGTGACGCCGCCGACCTGCTCGACGCCGAACGCGTTCGAGCCGATGACGCGCAGCTCCTTGAAGTACAGCGACGTCCACTCGAACCGCTTGGGCGGCTCGACGCCCGAGATGACCAGCGTGCCGCCGGTGGCCAGCAGACGGAGCGACGTCTCGACCGTCTGCGTCGAGCCGATCGTGTCGTAGACGACCGCGGGACCGTCCTGCAACCAGTCGCGCTTGCTCCACGGCGTTATCGGCGTGGCGCCGGCGCGCCGCGCGACCTGCGCCACCAGCTCGTCGGGCGAGGTGGACAGCACGGCGTGCGCGCCGAGCCGGGTCGCGAGCTCGGCACGTGCGCCTGGCCGGGTCGCGGCCCACACCGGGGTAGCCGGGTAGAGGTGACGCAGCAGCGCGATGGCCGCGAACGCCAGCGTCCCCGAGCCGTAGACGAGCACTGCCCTGCCGTCTCCGTCGGCGGGCGGCGCGAGCAGGATCGAACGCAGCGAGACGCTGACCGGGTCGGCCAGCACAGCGGCCTCGTCCGACACGCCATCGGGGACGGGGAACAGCTGCGAGACGTGCGCGGCGAACCGCTCGGCGTGCGCACCAGATGCCGCCGCGCAGTTGCCGATGTGAATGGAGACGGGCAGGTCGCCGGCCCGGAAGTTGCGGCACCACGGGTAGCGGCCGTCCTTGCAGGCACCGCACGGCGGATCAACGCCGCGCGGACCGCACGACAGCCACGGGTTGAGCACGACGCGCTGGCCGGTGTCCGCGCGCACGCCGACCGCCTCGTGACCGAGCACGTGCGGGAACGAGACCATCGCGGTCAGCGGGTTGTCGAGCCGCCCGTTCAGCAGGATCTGCTTGACGTCCGAGCCGCACAGCCCCGAGACCGTCGTCTCGACGCGCACCCAGTCCCCGGCAGGCAGCGGCAGCTCGTCGATGTCTTCCAGCCGGGTGGGCGCCAGCCGGGAAACGTACGCGCGCCTGCTGACCCGCCCGGCGATTGTGGCGGCCGCCTCGCGGCCGAGACTGTGCCGGAACACCAGCGCCTTCATGTCGCAGCGGCCTTTCTCGTCAGGCGGGGAGTCGCGCCGGAAGCAGTATGGCTGGGTCCGTCGGGGCGTGCATCATGGATACAGGCGGATAACGTCTCAGGCGGGAGTCGGGATGTCTGATATGGAGCGCCGCGTACGCGCGGCAGTCTGCGCCGCAGTCAATCCGGTGTCGACCGCGGCTACCAGGTGGTGGTGTCACTCGGGCTTGCGTCACATGCTGACCGGGTACGGGCCGACGGCCACGCAGCGGCGGCTCATGCGCCGGAGGGCGATGGCCCCCGGCACCGGCCGGAGGCCGTCCGCCGAGCAAATGAGGGCCAGAAAGGCGGCGATCGACCGGCTGTTTGAGGCAGACGCCGGCCCTAAAGCGCCTTCACCATGATCAGGCACGGGTTCTGCGGGCCCCAGATGTCGGCGCGCTCCTCAAGCGGCAGGAAGCCGACGGCCGTGTAGAACTGACGCGTCAGCGCGTATCCGGCGTCGGGGTGACTCGGGCCCAGTGTCTTGACCTGAAGCAGCGCGCACCCGTCGGCAACCAGGTCGGCCTCCAGCGCCTCTACCAGCGCGCGGCCGACCCCGTGCCGGTGCAGGTCGGGCTGCACCGCCAGCAGGTGGATCTCCGCGGCCGCCGGGAAGTGCCGGCGTGCCAGCAACACGCCTGCCGGGTCAGCGGAGGACCCGGCGGCGGGGCGGGCCAGGTAGGTCGGCAGCTCGCAGGCGTCCCTGACGTACTGCTCGTTGGAGGCCGGGATGCCGAACCAGGCCGGCAGCGACGCGAGCAGCCGCGCCACCGTGCGCGGATCCTGATCGGACGAGGTGACCAGCCATCTCTTGCCGCCGAGGTCGGCCATGCGAGCGCTAGGCCGCGCAGTGACGCAGGATCGTGCCGGCGACGAGCTTCGGCTCCCTGACCGTGGGATAGTGATCCACGCCGGGCATCCTGATGAGCTCGCAACCGGGGATCCTGCGGGCCGCCTCCTCGTTGCTGGCGATCAGCGGCGGCCTGTCCTTGTCGCCCACCATGATCACAGTCGGGGCCGTGACCTCGGCGAGCCTGCCGAAGACCGTCTCGTCCTCCTGCTGCAGTTCCTCGCTAGGCCAGGCGCGCACCGCGGAGCGGGCCAGCTCGGTGACTAGCGGATCGGGGCCAGCGGCGCCCCAGAGGCGCACGCAGAGCTCGACGAACGCGTCTTCGTCCCCGGATTCCTCAGCCGCCAGGAACTCCGCCTGCACCTCGGGCTCGTCCGGCCAGTCATAGCCGCTGATCCCCGGGCAGAGCAGCACGAGCGACCTGACCCGGTCAGGCTCTGCGAGCGCCAGCTCGAGCGCGGTACCGCCGCCCATGCTGCAGCCCGCCACGTGCGCGCTGCCGATGCCGAAGTGATCCAGGACCTTCCGCAGGTCACCGAGCAGCGCAAAGCGCT
The DNA here is from genome assembly GCA_030052355.1 of Streptosporangiaceae bacterium. The sequence goes on from JASIGS010000424.1 coordinate 3,180, forward strand.
CGGTAGCCGCGGGGGAGCGGCCGTAGCCGCGCACGTCGTACCGGATCGCGCGGAAGGCAGGGGTGAGGTCCGCCCACACCGGGTCCCACATGCGCGAATCCCCGACGCCCTCGTGCAGCAGGATCAGCGGCGGCCCGGATCCCGCCGAGTCTTCGGCCCAGATCTTGTCGGCACCGACTGTCACCATGGTCTGCATGGTCACGACGCTAGCCCGGTCCGACGCCAGGGTCATCCCGATTACCCGGGAGCGATCATGAGCGACGGCAGGCACCTGTGCCCTGGCCTGGAAGCCGGTCCAGCGGGGGCCCGGCTCGAAGCCATCGTGCGCGCCGAGCCCTGGCTGCTTGGCGCGCTGGACGCGGTCGCGGCGAGCGGGCTTCCGGAGGCGTGGATAGGCGCCGGCGCGATCCGGGACGTCGTGTGGGGCCGCCGCTGCGGCCGGTTCGACCCGGCCGAGGTCAAAGACGTCGACGTGGTCTACTTCGATCCCGCCGACCGGACCGGGGACCGTGACCAGCGGGCCGATGAGGCCCTCGGGGCGATCGCCTGCCTGCCGTGGGAAGCGACCAACCAGGCCGCCGTGCACGCCTGGTACCACGACTACTTCGGCGGCCCGCCGGTGGAGCCCTTCGCGTCCGTGCACGAGGCGGTCGCAACCTGGCCGGAAACGGCGACCTGCGTCGCGATCCGCCGCGCCGGGGACGGCATCGAGATATGCGCCCCGCACGGCCTGGCCGATCTGCTCGGCGGTATCTGGCGGCGCAATCCAGTCAGGGTGACGGCGGAGACCTCGCGGGCACGGCTGGCGCGGCAGCGCGCTCGCAGCTGGTGGCCGAGCGTCACGGTCATGCCGCCAGGCTGAACCGCTCGGTCCGAGTACTGAGGCGCACTGCCCGGCTACGGCTTGCGGGCGACTCCGCACCACATGGTGG
>JASIGS010000425.1 GCA_030052355.1 Streptosporangiaceae bacterium
TCACCGCCGCCGACTTCCCCGCGGCAGCGTCGCTTTACCGGCTCGGCACCACCCCCGCGATGGGCGTGCCCGCGTTCGGCGGCTCGGTGCCGGAGCCAACCGACGAGGCAGACCTGGCCGCGACCGCCATCGGACAGGGCCGGGTGCTCGTGTCGCCGCTGGCGATGGCCATGGTCGCCGCCGCGATCGACACCGGAGTCGTGCACGCGCCCCTGCTTGTCGCCGGGGCACCGGACCACAAGGTACCGACGGCCAACGTGCCGCCCGCGGTCGTGACCGACCTGCACACGATGATGGCCCAGGTGGTCGCGACGGGCACGGCGTCCGGCAAGGGCCTGCCGCCCGGCACGTTCGCCAAGACCGGCACCGCCCAGTACGGCTCGGGGAACCCGCTGCCGACCGACGCCTGGCTGGTCGGATTCAACGGGAGCGTGGCGTTCGCGATGGTCGTGGTGGACGGCGGCGAAGGCGGCCCGACCGACGGCCCGCTCGTGGCCAAGTTCCTCGATCTGCTGCACCAGGGCGTGTAAGAACCGCGAGCAGCTGCTCAGTAACTGGACGACAGCGTGCCCTGAGCGCTGGCCTGCTGGTCCGGTGCGGTCTGGGCTCGCCTGATCAGCCTGATCGCCACCAGGATTGGCCCGCCGATTCCGGCGATGACCACGGCGAGGATTACGGCAACACTGAGCCAGACAGGCGGGCTCGTGCCGCACCCCGCAGGCGAGCCAGTGCTGCAGACGCTGACGCCGACAGGGACCGCGAGACCGAAGAAGACCAGCACAAGGGTCGTGGCCAGTCCGCCTGGCCATATCAGCGTGCCGAGCACCTTGTCGCTGGTTCGCCATCGGTCCGAACTCCACAGCAGCACGAGACCGATCAGCCAGCCGATGCCTGCGAGGAACCCGCCCACCAGCAACAGGATGACCGCGGAAATCTCCATCGCGCCGAGGCGTCGCGCTGAGGGCGCCGCGATGCCCTGGTCGTCATGCCCCCACTGCGGAGAGAGACCGTTGTCGCTCTCCGCAGTCGCGCTGCCCGGTGCGCCTGACTCAGCTGCCGGTATGCCGGCCTGCTCGGCGGCCGAACGCACGATGTCCTCCGGCTTGCCGAGCCGGGCAAGTATCGCCTGGACCCCGGAGGCCGCGGGATCGGCCGACGCCGGCGGGCGCAGTCTGGCCTCAGCGATATGCGCGCTGATTTCCTCGACGAGTTCATCCCGCCGGTCCGCGGGCAGGCTGGCGGCGCACGCCACGAGCCTGGCTAGGTAGTCGGCCACCAGTTGGTCGTCGGCGTTGTTCACTGTGACGCTCCGCTTCAGTCTGGCTCTCTGATGCCGTCTCGGCGATCCCCGCCGCCGGGGTCGTCCTCGGGTGGATCGTCGCCGCGGCCGTTTTGCGCGTCGCCGATGATCGCGTCGACGCCGTCCCGGAGCAGCCGCCACGAGCCGGAGAAGTCGGCAAGGGCGTCGCGTCCCGGGTCGGCGAGTCGGTAGTACTTGCGCGGCGGGCCGGCCGTCGACTCTCGCCAGGTCGTCTCCACCAGGCCCTGTCGCCGGAGCCGCGCCAGCAAGGGGTAGATGGTGCCCTCACCGGTCACCATGCCGTCGATCTGGCCGAGGGCCTGGACGAGCTCAAACCCGTAGCGCTCCTCTGTCCTGAGCATGGCGAGCACGCAGTAGGGCAGGACGCCGCGCCGCATCTGCGCTACCAGGTTCCCGGCTTCGCCAGCTACCATGTACGACATAGTAGTGGCTGGACGTGGGTCCGCGTCAATGCCAAGGGCCCGCGGGGTTCTTGCGAGCCCCCGGGCTCAGTGGCGGCTGTCACCCGCGATCACCGAAGGCCGCAGTGGGTGGCGGGTTCACTTCTGGCTGCCCGCTACGGCCGTGAACAGGTGACGAATGGCTGATCGGCGCCGACCGGGCACGTGGCCGAGCACGGCCTGGCGTCGGTGTAACCGCGTACGAGCAGCACCCTCGCGACCTCCGCGGCAACCGCGCAAGGTGTCTTGGTAACCGCGAACCAGCCATAGCGGAGCGTGATCTTGCCTTCCGCGGCCGCCGCGTTGTCCCTGATGACGTCGCTCCAGCGTGTGTCGCCGGGGTGGGCCAGGCGCCCGTCGAGCTCGACCACGAGTGCATACGCCTCGTACTCCAGGTCGCGGTACCGGACCTGGCCGTCTACCGTGGCCTTGACCTGTCGGCTGCAGGCCGGCAGGCTGTGCGGAAGCTCGACGTTGCGGTGGTACCGCCACTCCAGCACCGAGTTCAGGCCAGTGGCGTCGGCGGTCAGCAGCTCGGCGAGTTCCGGCCGCCAGCGCATCTTGCCGCGCAGCTCCAGCGCCCGGCCCAGCTTGGCTTGCGTGGTGAGTCTGCGCCCCAGGCCGGTGGTTAACCATGCGATGGCGTTGTCCAGGCTGGCCGCCGAGGCTGCGAGGTCGAGCACCGTCTCCTCGATCCGTGTCTGCGGCGGCAGCAACACCGGGTGCATCGAATCGGCCGCGCGGCCGGATCTGTGGATCACGATGCCAGCCCCGGGCCTGACACGCCGTCCGGTCGGGATCGTGACGTGAACGAGCTCACTAGGCAGGTCGCTCAGTCGACTTAACTCGGCCGCGGTCCGGTAGCTCAGCATGGCGCCCTGCCCGGCACTAAGCACAGCAGCCCAGAGCACGGCGGTCCGTGGCGGCTCGCCGGAGAACGTCGCGTATACGCCGGGACGCATCCGCTGCCAGTGGCCGTACCGGAGACTCGACTCGACTTTGCCCCGGCCGAGTCCTGCTAATGCGGCTTGCGTGCCGGTCAAGACGCCGGACTGAAGCTCGGCGAGTTCGCGCAGTTGGCTTGGGAGTGCTCTGGCCACGGCCCCAAGTGTTGACCGAGGCACCGACAAATCGGCCTCACCCGATTTCCGCGGAAACTCATACAGCGCCGGCGATGCAAAGTTTCCACGATCATGGACTGCCCCCGTGGTCGGCCGGCCCGGCAACGGCTCGGGGTGGATCATTGACGAGTGACCGACTCAGAGCTGGTCCAGCAAGCCCGGAATGCCGGAATTGAGCCGACCTACGAGAACTGGCAGCACGAGTCAGTGGATGTGCCTGCCGAGACCCTGGCCGCCATCCTGGCGGCGCTCGAGGGTCCCGGCGGCAAAGCAGCCGCTGAAGGGGACGCGGCAGCCGGACTGATCGCGGGCCGGGAAGCAGCCGCTGACGGGGATGCGGCAGCCGGGCTGATCGCGGGCCGGGAAGCAGCCCCACCGGGCTACAGGGCGGCTGCGATCCCCGGCCGGCAGCTGCTGCCGCGGATGCCGGCGCAACGGCAGTGGGGGTTCACCGTCCAGCTGTACTCGGTCAGGTCGCGCCAGTCGTGGGGGCACGGCGACGT
>JASIGS010000426.1 GCA_030052355.1 Streptosporangiaceae bacterium
CGGGTCGGGGTGCGGCAGCTTGGCCGGCGTTGCCTCGACCCGGCTCTGCCGTGGCCGGTGCAGCGGACCCGGCTGAACCAGCTCTCGAGGGGTTCGCTGCTGCCGCGCGGCACCGCAGTCTCGGAGCAGTTCGTCGGCGGAGTACCTAGTGTGGTCGTGACATGCGGCGACCCGACTTCGCGCCGCACCGTGGTCCACTTCCACGGCGGCGGGTACTGCGTGGGCTCGGCGCGGACGGACCGGTCTTGGGCAGCGCATCTCAGCGCGGCGGCGGCGTGCCGGGTCGTACTGCCCGAATACCGGCTGGCACCGGAGCACGCTCATCCCGCGGCGCTGGACGACGCGCACGCGGTCGTCACGGCGCTGCTCGCCGACGCCAAACCTCAGTCGGTGGTGCTATCCGGGGACTCGGCGGGCGGCGGGCTCGCTCTCGCGCTGCTAATCCGCCTCCGCGACCAGGGTGCCGGGCTGCCAGGTGGCTGCATCCTGCTCTCGCCGTGGCTTGATCTCGGCCGCGACTGGCGGTCCGTGCCAGACCTCGTTCGCCGCGAGCCGCTGCTCAGCCCGGCTTGGCTGGAGGCCTGCGCAAACGCGTACGCCGGTCTTTCTGGCCGGGCCGACCCGGCCATCTCGCCGCTGCATGCTGACCACGCCGGGCTGCCGCCGCTGCTGATCCAGGCCGGGACTGAGGAACTGCTGGCGCCAGATGCCGAGCAGCTAGCCGCCAGCGCCGCGGCCGCCGGAGTAGATGTGACCTACACCAGGTGGCCACGTATGTGGCACGACTTCATGCTGCAGCCCGGCCTGCTCGCGGCTGCGGACAGGGCCGTGGCGCAGGCAGCCTCGTTCGTGGCCAGGGTGACGCCTGAGTAGCTACCCTCAGACGGTGCCCTCTGATCTGCGTTGGCCGCGGACGCGGGCCCGGTGACGGGCCGGCTGACCCGGCGCCCCGGCGGACCCGCCAGGCTGCGCGCGCTCCTGAACTCGGGCCGCACGATCGTGGCACCGGGCGCGTTCGACCCCCTGGCCGCCCGCCTGGTCGAGGAGGCCGGGTTCGCCGCGGTGTACATGACGGGGTTCGGCACGTCCGCCGCGCTGCTCGGCAGGCCCGACGTGGGGCTGCTCACGATGACCGAGATGGCGGGCAACGCGGCCCGGATCGCCGCGTGCGTGGACATCCCGGTGATCGCCGACGCCGACACCGGCTACGGCAACCCGCTCAACGTGATCCGCACCGTCGGCGCCTACGAGGCGGCAGGGGTGGCCGGGATTCACATCGAGGACCAGGTCGCCCCCAAGAAGTGCGGTCACATGGAGGGCAAGCTGGTCATCACCGCCGAGGAGATGGCGCAGAAGGTCAGGGCCGCGGTTGACGCGCGGACAGAGCCCGACTTCGTGATCATCGCGAGGACCGACGCCCGCGCCGTCGAGGGCCTGGAGAGCGCTCTCGACCGCGCGCGCCGGTACCGCGACGCCGGGGCCGACGCCCTGTTCCTCGAGGCGCTTGTCTCGGAGGCCGAGATCGAGGCGGCAGCACGGGCGTTCCCGGACGTGCCGCTGCTATTCAACTGGGCCGAGGGAGGCAAGACCCCGCCGGTCGGCCTGGACAGGCTCACCGAACTGGGGTACCGCATCGTGATCTTCCCGATCGCCACGCTGCTATCGGCCACCGCCGCGATGCGCCGCGTCCTCCGCGAGATCGCTGCGACCGGTACCCCGGCCGCGCTCCTCCGCGAGCTTCCCTCGTTTGGCGAGTTCACTGATTTCATCGGACTGCCCGAGGTGCGCGAGGTCGAGCAGCGCTACGTCGCGCGCGAGCCTGCGCCCGGGCCGGAAAAGGGAGGCTCGCCGTGAGGTGCGGGTGCACCGGCTGGTTGGATGTTCCCAGTTACCGGATGGAGATCTGATGACAGACACGGCATCGAAGGACCCCGCGAGCACCACTGTGCCGGAGCCGGGCTCCTGGACCATCGACTCGATGCACTCATTCGTCACCTTCACCGTCGAGCACTTCACTGTGGCACTCGCGCGCGGCCTCGCGTCCGGACCCACGGGAACGATCCAGATCACCCCCGATGTTCTGTCTTCGTCGGTCAGTGCCTCTATCGACGCCGCGACGATAACGACCGGCAACGCCGTGCGCGACGAGAAATTGCTCGGCCCAGACGTCCTGGACGTCGCGAGCTACCCGACGATCGACTACTCGTCACGCGCGATGACGCAGAGCTCTCCTGGCCGATACGCGGTGGAGGGCGACCTGACCATCCACGGCATCACGCGACCGGTCACCCTGGACCTGGTCGTGCACGGCGTCATCACTGACACCTGGGAAAAGACGCGGCTTGGGATAACCGCGACCGCCGAGATCAAGCGCAGTGATTTCGGAGTCTTGAAATTCGGCCACGTGCCGCTGGCGGCGGGCGGCTTCATGGTGCCCGACGCCGTGCGCATCACCCTCGACGTCGAGGCGACGCGAGACTAGGCAGCGGTCCTCCGCTCACCACCACGATCTGCTTGGGCCCGATCGGGACCTAACCGTCTTGCGCCGCCAGGTGCTTGGCTAGGAACGCCACCGCCTTCGGGACTGCGTCCAGCCGGTTCACGCGCTTCGCCAGGCCGTGTCCCTCGTCGTCGTAAACAAGCAGGTGGCACTCGCGACCGCGGCCGGTGAGGGCCGCGTAGATCTGCTCGGCCTCGCTCAGCGGCACCCGCGGGTCGTTGGCACCGTGGATGAGGAACAGCGGTGCCCGGATTTCTTCGACCCTCGTGAGCGGCGACACGGAGACCAGGAAGTCGCGATCCTCGGCGAGCGTGCCGTACTCGCGCTCGCGATAGGCGCGGCGATAGGCCGAGGTGTTCTCCAGGAACGTGACGAACGACGCGATGCCGACGATGTCGACCCCGGCTGCCCAGAGCTCTGGCTGGAACGCCAGCCCGGCCAGCACCATGTAGCCGCCGTACGAGCCGCCCCACAGCGCCGCGCGGTCCTGATCAACTCCCAGCTTCGGGAGGTATGCGTGCAGCGCTGCCAGGTCAGCGACCGAGTCCAGACGGCGGTGCTTGTCGTCGGCTGAATACCAGCTCTTGCCGTAGCCCGTCGAGCCGCGAACGTTCGGTACCAGGACGGTGTGGCCGGCCGCAGCCAGCACCTGCACGTACGTGTTGAAGTTCTGCCGTGCCTGGCCCTCAGGCCCGCCGTGCACCACAAGGACAGCGGACCCAGCCAGCGCCGAGTCTCCGTCGGACGCGGCCCGGTACACCATGCACGGCACGAACGAGTCACCCGCCGCCGGTATCCGGTGCAGCTCCGGCGCGGCGGCCCGCTGGCCCAGGGCGCCGGCGGAGTGCGTCAGCTGCCGCACCTGGGCGTCACCGGCGTCGAGGCCGGTGGCCAGCAGCACGTCACCGGGGAGATCAGCGCCGCTCACCGACAGCACCGCGGCGGCCGAGTCTGATGCCCAGCGCGGAAGCGGCAGCCGGGCGTCGGTGACGCATCCGGTCGATGGCAGCGGCAGATCGCTGAGCTTCGCGCCCGTGGCCGCGTCGCGCAGCGACAGCGTCGAAGCCCCATCGTCGTTCCGCTCGACAAGCAGGACCGAGCCATCGGGCGACAGCCAGCCGGTGAGGTCCGCGTGGTCGTCTGTGACCGGCCAGGTGACGCCGCCGTCGGCCATGCCGTACCTGGCGATGGCCAGGAACTCCCTGTCGTTGTTCGAGCTGAAGTACAGGGCCGAGCCATCGGGGGTCCAGGCGGGTGACACATTCCTGGCCGGGGCATCGGCCGGCGTGACTTCGGTCATCCGCTCCTGCCCTGGCGGGACCGACAAGTCGACGAGCACCACGTGCTCCGAGTTCGCCGTCACGGGCGAGCCAACCGTCAGCGCCAGCCACCTGCCGTCCGGCGAGATCGCAGCCTCACCGAAGTGCGCATCGGCCAGCACCAGGTCCCGTTCCGATCCGTCCGCCAGCCGGCGGATGACCGGGTCGAACGCGACCCCGTTCCGGCGGTTGGTGAAATAGCAAACCTGGTCGGCCTGCACGTCGGCGAGCACATGCATGTACTCCGGGTCGCGGACGAGCGGCTCGAGGTCCGCGAGGCCCGCCGGTTGCCCCGACGGCACCGGCAGCCGGAGCACCGAGAGTTGGTGCCGCTCGTTCCCGCCCTGATCATGCGAGACGATCACCGCTCGCTGCCCGGGTATGTAGCGGCCCGCGCAAGCGCCAGGCAGCGCGGTGAGCGGTGTTCTCGTGCCGTCCGGCTCGATCTCGATGAGCTGAGTCGATCCGGTGTCGTCACTGCCGGCCAGCACGCGACCGTCAGCGTCGATGTCGAATGCCTGGTAGAGACGAACGTCAAGGATCCGGGTCAGGTCACGTCCCATTCCGGCAGATTCTCACATATCACGCCCAGCCGCCACGTGCCCGGCGAGGAGCGAGCCGTGACCGCCAACTCAGTGGCCCGCCGCCCAGGTTCATGCTGAAGTACGGCCATAGCGTGGAGGCCAGACCGGGGGACACTATGGAGCGGCTCGCGGACAGGCTGTTCAGCTGGGCGTCGATCCTGGACGAGCAGACCAGGCGCCAGGCACAGAACACCGCGCTGATGCCCTTCATCTTCCCGCACCTGGCCCTGATGCCGGACGCCCATCTGGGCAAGGGCGCGACGGTCGGTTCGGTGATCCCCACCGAGGGCGCGATCATCCCGGCTGCGGTCGGGGTGGACATCGGCTGCGGCATGATCGCGGTCAGGACGCAGTGGGCGCGGCCGGAGCTGCCGGGGCCGCTGGGCAGGCTACGGCAGGCCATCGAGAGGGTGATCCCGCTGTCGGCGGGCAACTACAACAAGCAGGTGCACGCCGCCTACACCCGTGACCGGATCGCCGACCTTGAGGCGACCGAGGGCATCGAGTCCGCGCGCGAGATCAAGCCGACCTGGTACCTGGAACTGGGCACCCTCGGCAGTGGCAACCACTTCATCGAGATCTCGGTCGACGAGGAGGACCGGGTGTGGGCGTTCCTGCACTCTGGGTCGCGTGGCATCGGCAACAAGCTGGCCAGCAAGCACATCAACACGGCGCAGGCGCTGAACCAGAAGGCGCACATCGCCCTGCCGGACCGCGACCTGGCCTACCTGGCGCAGGACACGCCAGAGTTCTCCGCCTACATCACCGACTTGCGGTGGGCGCAGAAGTTCGCCCTGCTCAACCGTGAGGAGATGATGAGACGCGTCCTTGACTGCCTGGCCGACTTCATGGGCGCGCCAGTAAGCACCCGCGAGGTCATTAACTGTCATCACAACTACACCGAGCAAGAGGAGCACTTTGGCCGGCGGGTCTGGCTGTCACGAAAGGGCGCGATCGACGCCCACGAAGGAGTCCGCGGCCTGATACCCGGCTCGATGGGCACCCGCTCGTACGTGGTCACGGGGAAGGGCGACAAGCTCGCGCTGTGCAGTTCACCGCATGGCGCCGGGCGCCAGTACAGCCGGTCGGCGGCGCGCAAGACCTTCACCATGCGACAGCTCGAGGCCGCCATGCAGGGCATTGAGTGGCGCCGGACCAGTGCGTTTCTCGACGAGATCCCCGCGGCCTACAAGCCGATCGACACCGTGATGGAGGATGCCAAGGATCTTGTCTCGATCGACCACGAGTTGCGGCAGATCCTCAACGTCAAGGGCGACTAGCAGGACGGGCTTGGCCCGCCATCTGCCGGGCGGCCTCTTCGGCGTGACCGCTCGCCCCGAACCGTGCCTCCTACCGGGAGTCGTACCAGGGCTGCCCGGGAACTTGGCCCGGGCTTATCGAAAAGTAAATCGGGTTTCAGAGGCGAGATCGCAATACTCCGGTTAAAGTCATGCACAGCGACCCGCCCTCGCTGGTCCCAGGCACGATCGGGCGGAATCGTGACGTGTTTGGGTCACAAGGGGGGAAGCCTTGGCGATCTTTAGTCCTGGCCTGCGGCCAGTGGAGGAACCCAGAGCCAAGGGTCTCAAGTCGGGCGCGCTTGGCCTGTGGTCCAGCGTCGTCATGGGCATTGCCTCGGTGGCCCCCGCCTACAGCCTGGCCGCCACGCTCTTTTTCGTGGTGGCCGCCGTCGGCCTGAAGTCCCCGCTGGTCGCGGTCCTGGCGTTCGTTCCGATGCTGCTGTGCTCGATCGGCTTCAGCGAGCTGAACAAGGCCGATCCCGACTGCGGGACCACGTTCATCTGGGCGGCCAGGGCGTTCGGGCCGAAAACCGGCTGGGCCGGTGGCTGGGGCGTCGTGGCATCCGACATCCTGGTCATGGCCAGCCTGGCCCAGGTGGCCGGGCAGTACGTGTTCTTCCTCGTTCAGGGACCGAACAGCTCGATCGGTTCCAATCCCTCCGGCGGCTGGGTGCTGCTGGTCGGGATCTTGTGGATCGTCGCGATGACCTACATCTGCTACCGCGGCATCGAGATCTCGTCCAACATCCAGAAGGCCCTGCTGTCCATCGAGATCATCATGCTGCTGGTCATGTCGGCCACGGCGCTGGTCAAGGTGTTCAGCAGCCATCCGCCCGCCACGGCCCTGCACCCGAGCCTCAGCTGGATATCGCCGTCCCACCTGCCGTTCTCGGCCTTCGTGACGGGGCTCATCTTCATGCTGTTCATCTACTGGGGCTGGGACACCGCCTTGTCGGTGAACGAGGAGACCGCGGACAAGTCCAGGACGCCGGGCCGGGCGGGCATCATCGCGACCGTTCTGCTGCTCGTCACCTACTTCATCGTGATCGTCGCCGTGCAGGCGTTCGCCGGAATCGGCGACAAGGGCGTCGGGCTGACGAATCCGGCGCACCAGTTCGACGTGCTGTCGGTCACCGGGGGCGCGATCTTCGGCACCTCCGGGCTCGGCACGGTCTTGTCCCGGCTGCTGATACTCATGGTGCTCAGCTCTGCCGCTGCCTCGACCCAGACGACGATCTTGCCGACTGCCCGCACGACGCTGTCGATGGCCGCCTACGGTGCGCTGCCCGAGTCATACGCCAAGATCCACCCGAGGTACCTCACCCCCACGGTGTCGACTGTCGTGATGGGCGCGATCTCGATCGCCCTGTACATCCCGCTGAACTACATCTCGCACGGCAACCCGATCGCTGACGCGGTCACCGCCATCGGCCTGTACATCGCGTTCTACTACGGGCTGACCGCGTTCTCCTGTGTCTGGTACTACCGCAGGTCGCTGACCAGTAGCTCCTGGAATCTCTGGATGCGCGGGATCCTGCCCGGGCTGGGCGGGCTGATCATGTACGCGGCCGGGCTGTACAGCCTGCAGAGCGACTGGGTGCCGAGCAACAGCTTCACCAGCTGGACGGTACCGGGCCTGCACTGGGTGATCGGCGGCAGCTTCATCATCGCCGCACTGGCGGCGCTGGCCGGAGTGGTCGGCTTTGTCTTCATGCGCGTCGTCGCCCCCGCCTACTTCCGCAAAGAGACGCTGACCAGGACCACTCCCCTGCTCGCCTTCAGCGACGAGCTATGAGCCCCGCGGTGGCTCGCGCGACCCGGGCAGCCGCGAACGCGGGCAGGCCGTCCTGGCCGGTCCGGTCGGGTACGGTGCCGGCCCTGGCCGACTGCTTCAGGGCCAGGGTGGAGACCACCCCCAACCTCGCGGCTGAACTGCCAGCCGGGGCCGCGGTGGCGCTCATCCCCGACCGGGCCGCGGCCCGGGATTCGTTCCCCGGCCCGGTAGCGTCCACCGGCGCGCAAGACTGGCTGAGGTCGTCGGGCAAGACGCAGCTCGCCGCGGCCTTCGCCGAGACGCTCTGGCAGTCAGGCGGCATAGACCTGCTGGTCTGGATCGAGGCCACGAGCCGGGCCTCGGTGCTGTCCGGGTACGCCGCGGCGACAGCCGCGGCAACCGGCCGGGACCAGGCGAGCACGTGTGAGTCGGTCGCCGCGCAGTTCCTCAGCTGGCTCAGCGACACCAGCCATTCGTGGCTGGTGGTGTTCGATGACCTCGCCGACACGGCGAACCTGGACGGCCTGTGGCCGGCCGGCCCTGCGGGCCGGGTGCTCGTGACCGCCACCGACACGGCCGGCATCCCCGGCAGCATGCGGGTCGTGCCGGTCGGGCCGTTCGGCCTGCGCGAGGCCATCAGCTACCTCAGCGAGCGCTTGTCAGCCGACCCGGACAAGCGGCACGGTGCGGTCGAGCT
>JASIGS010000047.1 GCA_030052355.1 Streptosporangiaceae bacterium
CGGCGAGCCAGTCCAGGGTTGCGTAGCCCACCTCGCCGGCCAGCCGGAGGATGGCGGCGGACAGGGTCGCGGAGCTATCAGGCATAACGCTGATACTACTCAAAGCGGAAGCCTTGCTTGGTACATGTGACGCCCGATTTGCGAAATTAGTGAGGCTCGGCGCTCACCTCGGCCCAGGCGGATGGGCCTCAGGTGACACTTCACGCCCCTCTAGGGGCTAGAAGTGTCACCTGACGCCCAAAGGCGGGTGCGGGGCGGTCATCGCCGGAGGGGCGCTTACCTGACCTGGAGGTAGATGATGCTGAACAGGCCGAAGACGAAGCAGTAGATGGCGAACGGGGTCAGGGTCCTGGTCTTGAAGTACCTGACCAGGTAACGCACCGACAGGTAGGCGCCAACGCCGGACAGGATGCTCCCGGCCAGGATCTGGCCGTAGATGCCGTGGCCGAGCTGGATGAGGTCGCTGACCTTGAGCGCGCCGGCCGCGAAGATCACCGGGGTCGCGAGCAGGAACGCGAACCTGGCCGCGTCCTCCCTGGACAAGCCGTCGAACATGCCGGCCACCATGGTGACGCCGTCGCGGCTGATCCCGGCCAGCAGCGCGAGTATCTGGGCCGAGCCGATGAGCACGCCATGCAGATAGCTCAGTCTGGTCACGCGCTGGTCGGCCTCCATCGCGATCGCGATCTCCTCGGTGCGCGTCGCGACCTGGCCGGCGGCATGCGCCGGTCTTCGCCGCGGTGTCGTGCCGTGTTCGGCGCGGTGCCGCTCGAGCGCAGCGTCGGCCCGCTGCTGCGCCACCTCGGCATCGGCCGCACGGGACTTGCGCGTCCTGAACCGCTCCCCGGCGAACAGGATCACGCCGTTGATGAGCAGGAACACCGCCGCCAGCACCGGCTTGCCGAACAACACCCGGAACTCGTGCTCGAACAGCAGGCCGGCGATCCCGACCGGGACCGTCGCCCACACGATCATCCAGGCCAGCTTCTGGTCGGTCGTGGTGACCTCGCGGCGGTAGAGCGAGGTGAACCACGCGCCGATGATCCGGATCCAGTCACGCCAGAAGTACGCCATGATGCCGATCGCGGTGGCCACGTGCAGGCCGACGATGTAGGCGAGGTAAGGCGACTCTGGCGCGGCAACGTTGAGGTCCTTGGCCCAGCTCCCGCCGACGAGGGCCGGGATCAGGACGTTGTGGCCGAGGCTGGAAACGGGGAACAGCTCGGTCACGCCCTGGATGAACCCGACGACCATCGCCTCCGGGTAGGTCATGTGGGACATCTGCAAACCCCTCGTTGGGTGCCGGGCCCGAACCCGTACTGACTGCCGCGCCAGCCAGGACACTGCGGCGTCGGCCGACAGCCGGCAAGTTTAACTGGTGACGCGCCTCATCAAGTCGTAAGGCGAGGCTCACAAGTGGGGCGGACGCCGTGCGGTTCCTTGTTCCGTCGAGGGCCGCTCCGCATGGGGTCCTGCCATCAAACTGAGGGCCGCTCCGGTCTTGTCTACGTCCCCATATATCACCATGATATGGACTATCTACGTAACTGACGTAGAGCGGGTCTCAGGGCACGAGCAGCGGATGGCCAATCAGGGACGTCTTTTATGCAGTGACCGCCACCGCGTTCGTGACGCGGCGTAGTGAAAGGGACGGTAGCCGTGGTCAGAGAGGATCCACTATGAAAGCTCGATTCGCGGCGGTTGCGGCGCTCGCTGCGGCCGGCTTGCTCGCGTCGGCCGGCGTGGCCAGCGCCTCGGTGCCAACAGCAGCGACAGCAACGACAGCCAAGCCACCAGCGACATTCGTAGCGGTGTCACCATTTGGCCTGCGGGGCAGGATTGCCGTCTACTCGGCGAGCACCGGCAAGCTGGTGAAGTACCTGACCCCCGCGAACAGCGGGGTGGTGACCGACCCGGCGCTGTCGGCCAACGGCAAGACGGTCGCGTTCAACCGCTTCACCGGGCAGTGCGGCTCAGACGTTGAGGCTGTTCCGGCCAGTGGCGGACCGGAGCGCGCGCTAGTTCCAGAGGTGGGCTCGGGAAAGACCGCCACGCTTTCGTACAACGCGTCCTACAGCACCGACGGCAAGTTCCTCATCTACCAGTCAGCTGCGTGCGACAGCAACTGGCAGATCGTTGACGTACGGAACCTGAGCACCGGGCACGTGGTCGGCAAACACGGCGAGATCGGATCGCCCGCGGTCTTCATCGACAATGACTCGCGGGTCGTGTTCATCTTCGGCGGTGTCAAGCTGGCGGTGCTGCAGCTGTCCTCGATGCAGGTGAAGACGTACGCCTCACCGAGCGGCTGCGACTACGGTGCCGTGGGCGGAACGAGCAGCGAGCTCGTCGCGCTGATGCACTGCGGCTTCTCCAATACCCTGCGCGTCCTGGCCATCTCTACCAGCACCTTCCATCCCTATAAGACGATCGCCCAGCTGGGTTCCTGCCAGCTCGGCAAGTCCGTCAGCGTTGCCGCGGGCGACCCCTCAGCGCTGCTCGTGGAGACTGGCAGCTTCTGCAAGAGCACGTCGACGCCGGCCCCGACACTTCGGGTCTTCAAGGTCATCGGCGGCAAGGTCACTCTGCTGCTGAAGGGCTCGGAGGACTACGTGCCGACGTCCCCGGTCTGGTAAGTCCGGCAGGAAGACGACGGCGGCCCGCTGGGTGTGACCCAGCGGGCCGCCGCGGTCTGCAAAGAAACTAGCTCTGCTTGCCGGGCACCTCGGGGGTGTCGGTGCCGCGGGGGCGTCGGGCGATCTTGCTGCCGAGCCAGACCAGCGGATCGTACTTGCGGCCTGCCACGCGCTCCTTGAGCGGGATCAGCGCGTTGTCGGTGATCTTGATGCCCTCCGGGCAGACCTCGGTGCAGCACTTGGTGATGTTGCAGTAGCCGAGCCCGAAGTCGTCCTGCGCGATCTCGCGCCGGTCAGCGGTGTCGGCGGGGTGCATCTCCAGCTCGGCGACGCGCATCAGGAATCGCGGCCCGGCGAACGCGTGCTCGTTGTCCGCGTGGTCGCGGATCACGTGGCAGGTGTTCTGGCACAGGTAGCACTCGATGCACTTGCGGAACTCCTGCGAGCGCTGCACGTCGATCTGCTGCATCCGGAACTCGCCGAGGCCAACCTTCGGGTCCGGCGTGAACGACGGGATCTGCCGCGCCTTCTCGTAGTTGAACGCCACGTCCGTGACAAGGTCCCTGATGACAGGGAACGTGCGCAGCGGCGTGATCGTCAGCACCTCGTCCTGCTCGAACGTGGACATCCTGGTCATGCAGGCGAGCCGCGGCCGGCCGTTGATCTCCATCGAGCAGGAGCCGCACTTGCCTGCCTTGCAGTTCCACCTGATGGCCAGGTCGCCGACCTGCGTTGCCTGCAACCTGTGCAGTATGTCGAGCACGACCTCGCCGTCGTTGACCTCGACGGTGTAGTCGGTCAGGTCGCCCTGGCCGCGGTCGCCGCGCCAGACCCGGAGCGCTGCCTGGTAACTCATCAGTGGGTCTCCTCGGTCGCTGCCGCGGTGGCGGGGGTAGCAGGCGGAGGCGCGTCCGGGAGCCCGGTCAG
>JASIGS010000427.1 GCA_030052355.1 Streptosporangiaceae bacterium
TACGTGGAGCTGTTCAGGCACCCTCACGATGACACCGCCGACGCGGCAGAGTCGTGGCAGAACCTGCAGTACTTCTTGCAGCCCGCCGCCCGCTGGCCGGAAGTCTTCGCGGGCAATCGCTAACTGTGCCGCCCGCGCCGTCGGGTTACCCGCTGCTGCCAGCGGGCGGCCCGCTGCCGTCCGGCCGCCACCCGCCCCTAATCCTGATGACCTCGCCAGCGGATGGCCCGCTGCTGCCAGGCCGCCACCCGCCCCTAATCCCGATGACCTCGCCAGCGGGTGGCCCGCTGCTGCCAGCGGGCCATCCGCTGGTCTGCGCGGATTTGCTTCACGACGTTCCGGCCGGGTATCCCGGTGACCCCGCCGCCGCCGTGGGTCGCCGAGCCCGCCTGGTACAGGCCGCGAATCGGGGTGCGCAGGTCGGCGAAACCGGCCGCCGGGCGGGCATGGAACATCTGGCCGAGGCTGAGCTCGCCGTGGAAGATGTTGCCGCCGACCAGGCCGTACTCGGCCTGCATGGTGTCCGGCCCGATCACCTGCCGGTGCAGGACCGAGCTGGTGAAGCCTGGTGCAACCGCCTCCATCCGGCCGATCACCCGGTCAGCGTAGGCCTGTAGCTCGCCCTCGTCGGGCGCGTCGGCATAGGTGTGCGGCACCCACTGGGTGAACAGCGACATCACGTGGTGACCGGGCGGCGCCAGGCTGTCGTCGAAGACGCTGGGAATGCAGATGTCAGCGAACGGCCGCGCCGACGGCTTGCCGGATACCGCTTCCTGGAAGGCGTTCTCGACGTCGTCGAGGCTCTCTGCGAGCACGATCGTGCCGCCGTGCACCTGCGGGTCGAAGTCTGGGTGGCTGGCGAACACCGGCAGCCGGTCAAGGGCCAGGTTGATCTTCACGGTGCCGCTGCGGGTTTGCCAGTGCCGGATGTCGTCGAGGAAGGACTCGGGCAGCGCAGCCGGATCGATCATGTCGAGGAACGCGAGCTTCGGGTGCACGGTCGTGACGACGATCCCGGCGTCGATTTCCTCCCCGGACTCCAGCGTGACGCCGGTGACCTGGCCGCCGGGTCCGGTCCTGATCTTGGCCACTGGCGACCCGGTGCGGATCTCGGCACCGAAGGAACGGGCCGCGGCAGCGAGTGCCTGGGTCACACCGCCCATGCCGCCGCGCGGGAAACCCCAGGCTCCCGCGTGCCCATCCACATCGCCCACGTGGTGGTGCAGCATCACGTAAGCGGTTCCGGCGGAGCGTGGTCCTGCCCAGGTGCCGATGACGCCGGAAACCGACAGCACGCCGCGCATGGCATCGGACTCGAAGTACCGGTCGAGCAGGTCGGCGATGCTGCCGGTGAGCAGCCGGGTGACGTCCACCGCGCCACGCGCGTCCAGCTTGCGGACGTGCCGCAGCAGCAGAGCCTGCCGGGCCAGGTCGGCAGGCCGCCGCGAGCCGAGCCGTGGCGGGATCTCGTCCAGCATCGGCGCGAGCACCCCGGCGATCTTGGCCAGGTGCGCCTCGTAGAACGGGTAGGCAGCCGCGTCGGTGACCGAGAACTTCGCGATCTCCGCGTGGCGCGCCGGTGGGTCGTCGGGAAGCCGGAGGTAGCTGCCGTCGCTCCTGGGCGCGAAGTACGGCCCCTGGGGGAACACGTGGTAGCCGTGCCTGTCCAGCTGGAGGTCGGCGACCAGGTCAGGCGGCAGGAGCGAGACAACGTAGGACAGCGAGGTCAGCAGGTAGTCAGGGCCGAACGGCCGCTCGCTGACCGCGGCGCCGCCGACGACCTCACGACGCTCGCAGACGAGCACGTCCAGGCCGTCTTTGGCCAGGTAGGCGGCGGCGACCAGGCCGTTGTGCCCGCCGCCGACCACGACGACGTCGCGACGACGCGAACCGACCATGGCAACACCTCCCGCGGTCTACAGATACCCTTCAGGCAGCTAAGTGCATGCACACCGGCCCCGTGAGCGTGTTCGCCGAAAGACGTTGTGGCAGTTGCGCACCAAAAGCGCGTCCGGCTTCACCCGATTTGTGCTGCCCGAAGTGCTACAACGTCAATTTTGCGGGCCGCGGGGCAGCTCAGCTGAGGACTAAGTCCTACTCGCAGCCCCCCGCGAGGCACAGCGGGCCACCCGGCGCCTACGGGCCGCGGTCGGCTTGTCTTCAGGATTCTTACAGGTCTGGGTGAAAGTATTGGTGCAAGGTTAAGCAACTGCCGACAAGCGTAGATTCTGCGCGGGGGGCCGAGAGGTAGAGGCGTGCGTCGTTTGAAGCTCGGCCCGATCACGATAGGCAGGGTCGGCTACTCCGTCGCGTGCGTGGCCTCTGCCATCGCCCTCGTGGTGGCCGGCTACGCCCACAAATTCGTTGACCTCACCGACGCGCTCGGCCACGGCGTCAGCCTCGGCAACGCTCCGTCTGTCGGCCCGATGAACATCCTGGTGATGGGGCTGGAGAGCCGGACTACCTTCCAGGGGCAGAACCTCTCGGTCCAGCAGCTCACCGAGACGCACTCGGGCAACGAGTCGCAGGTCGAGGCCGGCCTTCTTGGCTCCCAGGACACCGACACGCTGATCTTGATCCACATCTTCGCGGACGGGCACAAGGCGGTCGGCTACTCGATCCCCCGCGACGACATCGTCAATTACCCGCACGCCACCCTCGACGGGCTCACCGAGGGCAAGATCGACGCCGCCTACGCCTACGCCTACGACCAGTCGCTCGACCAGACGTACGGCTCACACATGAGCCAGGATCAGCGGTACCTGGCCGCCAACCAGGCGGGCCAGCTGTTCGAGGTCCAGACCGTCGAATCGGTCACCGGCGTGCACATCGACCACTTCATCGAGTCGAACATCATCGGCTTCTACGAGCTGGCGCAGCAATTCGGCGGGCTGGAGATCTGCATCCGGCCGGCCCCAGCCCAGGGAGGCCTGCGCGCCGGGGCGAACCTCTCCGACTACGACCCGCTCACCGGCACCGACAACTCCGGGTTCAACGCCGTCAAGGACGGCTACAACGTCAAGAAGGGCGGCAAGCAGTACCTGCACCTGTCGGCGGCGCAGTCGCTGGCCTACGTCCGGTCGCGCGACACCCTGCCGGGGGTCGACATCGGCCGTACCGCCCGGCAGCAGGCCGCCATCGAGTACATCGTGTGGAAGCTCGAGAAGAGCGGCGCGCTGTCCGACGTGGGCGCGCTCACCACCCTGCTGAGCAACGCCAAGAGCTACCTCATGTACGACAGCGGCTGGAACCTGGTCGGGTTCTCGCAGGACCTACGCGCGCTGTCCAGCAGCAACCTTCACCTCGCCACGCTGCCCGAGGTATCGACGAACAACGTCTACGTCCCCGGCTACCCGGGCCTGCAGAGCGTGAACTACATCGACGTGGCGCAGATCCAGCAGCAGGTCCACACGGCGTTCTTCGGATCCTCGATGATCCCTTCCACGGCCTCGTCGGTGACCGTGGACGTCTACAACGGCAGCGGCACCGACGGGCTGGCCACCGACGTCTCGCAGGACCTCGCCGCGATGGGCTATAAGCCCGGCGCCGTTGCGAACTCGCCATCCCAGTCGCAGCCGGTCGGGGACGACACGGAGGTCTTCTACGGCGCGGGCAGCTCCGCCGACGCGAACGCGCAGGTGATCGCCAACGTCATGGGTGTGCAGTCCGCCACCCCGCTGTCATCGCTGCCAGCCGGCCACGTGGAGGTGCTGCTCGGTTCCCAGGTGACCGCGCAGGCACCGGGGCTGGAGATGTTCGGCGCGGACACCGTCAACGCCTCGGAGTACGTCCAGGCCGCACAGCAGAATGGCCAGTCCGTCCCGGCGAACGCCCAGGCCGCCGCCAAGGCCGGGTCGCTGTCCGACGTGCCCGCCTACTCGGAAGCGCAAAGCACGCCGTCCCCGTCGCCCAGCACTGCCAGCCTGTCAGCCTCCACCAGCTCCTCGTCAAGGACAAGCGCGGATGCCAGGAAGTCTCACTCACGAGCGGCGAGGAAGTCGGCCAGCAGCTCATCCTCGACCGCGAACCCGCCGTACGGCCTGACCACCTGCCCGTACTAACACGGGCAGCTGGTAAGGCCCAGCTGGCCGCGTCATGCTCGCTGGCTTACCGGTAGGGGTAGTGCTCCGACTTGTCGCCCGCCTCCCAGGCCTCGCGCAGGCCGGGCGTCGCCAGATCCCAGTCCGGGCGGATCTCGCGCGTGACCTCGCGAAGGTCGCGGCGAAGGTCATCGACCGACGGCCTGCCCCAGTACCAGTAGCCGTTATAGACACTGTGGATGATCAGCCCCGGCTTCAGCACGAACGTGTGCGGGATCATCGGGTCGTGGTGCGGGTCGGTGTACTCCTTGATGTCTAGGTCCTTCTGCACATGACGGCCGGCGTCTGACAGGAACGTCCACTGTGCGCCGACCGCGTAGCGGAACTCGTTCGTCTCGAGGATGTTGTCAGTCGAGATCGTGACGATCTGCGTGTACGCGACCGCGATCTGCGGGTAGAAGGCCGCAAGCTGCAGATGCTGCTGGTTGTCCTTGGGGCAGTAGTGCCCGCGCGACAGCACCAGGATCATCGGGTCGACGCCCTGCAGTTCGCTCAGCCTGCGTCGGGTCTTGGTGTGGTCGGTCAGCTCGTAGTCGGGGAAGGTTCCGCCGGGAACGATGTCAGCGCGCATGAGTCAGCTCCGTCGTCGGGGCAGTTCGACTGCCGTCACTGACGACAGTCTCCGCCCCAGGGGCTGTCGGCCGCGCCCGACCCGGGCCGGCGGCGTGGATAATCGCGATGATCAGGAGCGGATAGAACCAGGTGACATAGCTGTAGAACCAGTAGCCAAGGAGCAGCTGCGCGCCGATGAGCAGCGCCGCCGCCAGAGCCGCGTGCTGGCGGGCGTCCTGGACCCTTGACCACAGCATCGGTGCGAGCGCGAGCAGCACCAGCAAGGCCGCGAGTATCAGCCGGGCCACGGTCGCCACGTGCGGCAGGTAGGTCCAGATGCTGAACTGGATACCGCCGCCCCGCTCTATCAGCTGGTAGCCGAGCGTCGAGTCAAGGAATTGAGCCGGGCCGGAGGTGATGAGCGGCCAGGCGAGCATCGCGGCGAGCGCGGTCATGACGGTCAGCACGTAGCGCAAGCGCCCCTGCCTCACGCCCAGGAACTGGAACGCCAGCAGCGCGGGCAGAAACTTCGTCAGGGCGGCGGCCGTGACCAGCAGCCCGCGGATGACCGGCCGCTGCACCGCGACGATCGTCCACACGCACAGGGCGGCGATCAGCGCGTCGTTGGTCTCGCCCATCAGGGACAGGTCGGGAAACGCGTAGAGCAGGTACGCGAACACGAACGCGTAAGCGAGCGGCCGACCGCCGAGCCGCCGGCCGAGCTTGTGCAGCCCGGCGAGCGTCAGCGCGTCGAAGCACAAGGCCGGCACCAGTGTCGCGAGCACAGCCAGCACCCGCGCGTGCGCAGGAGGGAAGAGAATCGCGAACGGGATGTAGGCGTAGTAGGCGAACGGTCCGTAGGTGTCCGGCCGGAAGAGCGCAGGTCCCCCGGGCCACTGCCAGTACACCGCACCGTACAGGTGCAGTCCGTGCAGGAGGCGCCAGGCGCCGAGCGAGCTCGCCTGCCCGACGTCCATGATGTCGCCAGTCGCCAGAGTGCCGATCCTGACGAGCAGCAGTATCAGTATCGCCACGCCCAGCCGGCGTGAGCTGATGGACGGCCGCAGTTCCGGCATCCGCCATGCTCCGAAGGCCGCCCCGGCCATGCGGACCAACAGCCAGCCGAGGCAGGCGGCTGCCAGCCACAGGCCAGCCGCGGTGGCATCGTCGCTGATCAGCATCGCCACGGGGTAGAAGCCAGCCAGCGCCAGCAGGTCCAGGTGCTCGACCCGCCAGGGACAGTGCCAGTCGAGCAGGCCCGCCGCGAAGCAGGCCGCCGAAGGTACGGCCAGGTACAGCGGATGCAGGGTGAACGCGCCGCCCACGACCGCAGGAGTGAACCAGCCGCCGCCCTTCGGCGAGAACCCATGCCCGACCGGGACGAGCGCGGCCAGCAGCGCTAGCCCGCAGGTGAACACGAACACGAGCAGACCAGCGATCACCGGTTCGCGCGCCCGATCCAGCCGCCCGCTAATGACCTGCAACTCCCATCCCGACGTCGGCCGTCTCAGCATTGCCGTTCAGGAACTCAGACACATCAGCCCAGCGGACCGGTTCTTGGGGTCGTCTCGGGCGCCGAATCGGCCTCAGGACTGATGCACCGAGGGCACCGCAGGTGCTATGCCGAGTGACGGAACATCGCTATGCCGCGGCAGCCGGCCGGCGGGTTCAGGCCTGCCTGTCGGTGAGCTGCTACTGCAAGCAGAACTCGTTGCCCTCCGGATCGGCCAGGATGAAACGACGCCACTGGACGGGGGAGACGTCGTAGATGTCATGGGCGTCCTGAAGGGCATCCACATCGGGATCGAACTCCAGGTTGCGCAGCACGCGGGCACCGAGGCCAGTCAGCCGGCCCAGCTCGTCGGCCAGCTTTAGCTGGCCGACCTGCAGGTCGAGGTGGGCTCGGTTCTTTCCCGCCCTCGGCTCAGGAACCTGCTGGAACACCAGCCTGGGCCCCTTCGCCCCTGGGTCTGCAACGGCTCCCCAGGCATTCGCCGGATCATCGAACTCGATCACGTAGCCGAGCGCCTTGCTCCAGAACGCAGCCATCTTTCGAGGATCACTGCAGTCGACGGTCACCTGCAGCGTTATCGCAGCCATCACGAACCTGCCTCGGCTGTGGTCGACTCCAGCGTGTACACACGGGTCGCTGCCCGACGCCAGCTTTCCCCGCCCGGATACGGCTCGTCGGGGAATGTCGCTCTGTGACTTGGCTGCTCGGCCAGGGGCCTGGCGTTCAGCTCCCCGTAGTCGCACTCTCGCAGCCGCCAATCCAGCAGGACAGGCATGCCGCAGTCCGCGAAGGCGGTCTCGGCGGTTTCCGCAGCGCGGCGCAAATCCGAGCTGTTCCGCGCCGCCATCATTAAGCGCACCGTCGGCGGCAGAAGCGCGTCTTCACTCTGTCGCCACCGCTGAATAGACATGTGGATTGGCTCCGGAGCCGGTCGTCCCGCCCTCGGTCGCGATTCGTCGGGTTTCGTTTGGCTCGGCCGCCCGCCCCTCGGCAGAGGTCGGTCAGTCCGGTGCCAGCGAGTGCTTGATGTCCCACAGCTGCCCTTGCTGCCGAAGGCCAGTCAGCCGCCGGAAGAGTGAGTGTAGGTCTCCCCGCAGCGCGTGCACTTGTCTACGTAAGGTCTCCACCGGCGGTAGTCATGGTCAGGGGTTTCGGAGACCTTG
This sequence comes from Streptosporangiaceae bacterium, assembly GCA_030052355.1. The sequence goes on from JASIGS010000427.1 coordinate 7,329, forward strand.
CCGCAGTCAAGGCAGGTTTGGCGCCTGATGCAGCCGATCTTGTCAGGAGGGTTGCTCCAGTTGTGAAATACCCACCAGCACATCCCCAGGCCTTCCCCCCACAGAATCTGGGTTTAGGTTACCCCGCCGCGAGCTGCATGCCGAGCCCTACAGACTGTCCGCCCGCTTCGTGCTGTCGCTGACGAACGGCATCCGCCAGAGGAAGCTCAGGCGCTGGTTAGCACTCGGGTATGGGGTACGGCGACCATTGCGCGTCGTTCGGTGAACGTAGCTGGCGGGCCGCCCCACACAGCCCTTACCGTCAGCGGCATAAGCGGGCGGTTCCTGGACGCGTATGCCCGCTCCCAGGGCATCGAGTCACGCTCGGCTGCCGTGCACAAGGCGGTCCGGATGCTGCGGGCGAGCGAGCTCGGCGAAGCATACGAAGATGCGTTCGCGTCCTGGGACGACGAAGGGGAGGCTGCCACCTGGGATGCCGTCACCGCCGACGGCGTGGAGAAGTAGATGCGCCGCGGCGACGTCGTGACGGTCAGCCCGGACCGGGCGCGCGGATCCGAAGCCAGCAAGACCCGTCCTGCCATTGTGGTCAGTAACGACGCCGCTAACGCGACAGCGACCCGGCTCGG
>JASIGS010000428.1 GCA_030052355.1 Streptosporangiaceae bacterium
CGCACTCGGCCACCATGACCGGGTAGTCGGTGCTGTCCGCGTCGTAAGTCACCGAGTCGCTGGGCGTGAACCCCTGCCACTTCACCTCGATGACTTGGTTGACCAGGTTGGAAATCTGGCTGACAGTCACGTAGCTGTAGTCGGAAAAGCGCTTGCCGGTCGTCGGGTCGTACATCCGCACGCCGCGGACCACGGCGCCGCCAGCAGGCGCGCGCGGCGGCTGGACCGGCTTCGGCTTGGGCTTCGGCTTCTTGTGCTTAGGCGCCTTGCTGGCGGATACCGACGGCGAGGGGCTCGGGCTCGCCGATGAAGTCGTCGCCGATGAAGTACTCGCCGAAGCTGTAGGACTGGCGGATGCCGCCGCCGGCTCGGCGGCCGCCCACGGCAGCAGCACGACGCCGAGCGTCACGCAGGCGGCGCCTGCGAGGGCGGCCACGCGGGCCGTCAGGGTGGCCGCTGGCTTACGCGCGCGCATGGGGATCTGTTCCTTCGGGGTTGGGGGGTGACCCGGCCAGATCATGAGCGGGCCGCCTGCCGGTTGAGCTTGCGGATCTGCCGCCTTGACAACTCTCCAGGCCGGCTGCCGCCGACCAGCCGTGCGATCGCGAACAGGACGACCACCACGAGCATCAGCGCGAACCCGGAACCGAACGCGCGCTCGATGTACTTAGGGTACTGGCCGGTGTTCTCGATCGCGTAGTAGATGAACGTCGGCAGCGTGGCCTGCCAGCCGCTGAACGGATTGGCGTTCATGGCGTTGGAGAATCCCGCCGTGAGGATCACGGGCGCGGTCTCGCCGATGCCACGGGCCATCGCCAGCACGACGGCGGTGGTCAGGCCCGAGCGAGCCGTCGGCAGGATCACCTTCCACACGGTGCGCCAGTGACTGGCGCCGAGCGCGAACGAGGCCTCGCGCAGCGTGCCTGGCACGACCCTCAGCACGACCTCGCTAGCCCGGGTCACGGTCGGCAGCATCACGACGGCGATGGCCAGCGACGCCGCGAAGCCGGAGGTCGGCACGCCGAGCGTCAGGACCGCCAGCGCGTAGACGAGCAACCCGGCGATGATCGACGGCAGCGCCGTCATGGCGTTGACGATGGTGCGCACCGGCCGCTCCAGCTTGCCGCCCACCTCGGCGAGGAAGACCGCGGCCGCGATCCCGAGCGGCACGGAGAACAGCGTCGCCAGCGCGATCTGCTCGAGCGAACCGACGGCCGCGTGCAAGATCCCGCCAGAGCTGAGCGACTGCACCGGACCCGTGCTTTGCATCGTCTGGGTCCAGAAGTTCAGGTGAGTGATCGCGGCCAGGCCCTTGACGAAGCTGTAGCCGATCTGGTCGATCACCACGACGCACGCGAAGATGCCGCCCGTGCTCACGAGCACGCCCATGGTCCGGTCGCGGACGACGAGCGCCTTCCACTGCAGCGCGGCAGCCCCGAGGTAGAACAGCACGAACACCACGTACCAGCAGATCCAGAAGCCGAGCGCACCGCTGAAGGGCAGTACCCGCTCGTACACGATCCAGCTGAGCCCGAGCGATCCCGCCGCGGCCCCGGCCACGGTGAGCACGTCTTCCGGCGTGACCCTGGTGATCCGCAGCGGTGTGTCGCTGACGCGGCCCGACTCCGCGTCTGCGCTGCGTGGCCCTGCCTGGCCGAGGGTGGTCATCGAGCGGTTCCCTTCATCCGGCGGACGGGCCCTAATCCGCGGTCACCGCGCCCGAGCGTGATCTGTTGATGATCATCGCGGCGAGCGAGTTGACGATGAGCGTGATGGCGAACAGCGCCAGGCCCGCCGCCATCAGGGCTGACAGCATGTGCGAACTCGCGTAGGCCCACTGGCCCGCGATGAGCGCGGCAACGGAATTGCCCCCGCTCTGCAGGACGTGCCAGTTGAGCGTGTAGATGGGGGAGATGATCAGCAGCACGGCTATCGTCTCCCCGAGTGCCCGGCCTATGCCCAGCATGCACGCACCGACCACGCCGCCGCGACCGAACGGGAGGACAACGGTGCGCACCATGCCCCAGCGCGTTGACCCCAGCGCGTACGCGGCCTCCCGCTCGCCTTGCGGCGCCTGTGAGAAGACCTCGCGGGACAGCGACGTGATGATGGGGATGGCCATCAGCGAGACCACCATCCCGGCTATCGCGGGCGAGCCGACGAACGTAGAGCCGCTCGCGATGATGGTGGTGCGGAACGGGGGGAACCAGTGGAAGTGCCGGGAGAGCCAGCCCATCACGCCGATCACGCGGGGCATCAGCCAGAACCTGCCCCAGACACCGTAGATGATGCTCGGGATCGCCGCCATCAGGTCGATGACCGCGATGAGGATGCGGCGCAGCCGACCCGGCGCGTACTCGGAAATGAAGATCGCGCCGCCTACCGCGAGCGGGATGGCGATCAGGCTCGCGATCGCTCCGATGATGATCGTCCCTGGCAGCACGCCGCCGATGCCGAACTGGTTGCCGACGAAGAGCCAGCTTTGCTTGGTGAAAAATGACAGGCCGTCGGCATGGAGCGCCCACCAGCTTCGGATGATCAGAAAGGCGAGAATCAGGCCGGTAATGAAAAAGCTGGACAGCCCGGCGGCCCGCAGTCCGTTCCGGAAGATCACGTCTCCCCGCGACGGACGCGACACGATCTTGCGGGGAGTGTCGTCCTCGGCTGGCGTTGGCTTGACTGAGGTCACCGCGACGGCCATGCCAAAGCCCCTCCCGTGCCGGTTGCGGCCCTCCATGAAGCAGCCACGTCCGCCTCAGGCCAATACATACTCTTCAACTCGCATTACTAGCTATCTATCAGAAAGTGAACAGCAGACGAACAGGTGATTTCGCTGCGGTCACTTTGCCGCGCAGCGAAATCACCTGTCCGCCGTTACGCCAGGCCGATGTCCTCCCGTCAGCTAGTGGTCGCGACGTCGTAGGTCGCCGCGAAACTGCCCAGCTTCTGTCCGGGCTTGAAATAGGTGGTGTGCAGCGCGCTGTTCAGGTAGCCGGCGCCGCCGTAGGTCAGGTAGATCGCGCTGGCAGAGAGGGTCTGGGTGGCCGGCGGTCCGGCGTTAGCCGCACCGTTCAGCGCGCCGCCGAGTTGAGCCACCACCACGCTGTGCGTGCCCACCTCGCCCGTCAGGTACAACGTGCCGTAGTTCAGCGCCGGGTCGCTGAGTGTCACCGACTTGCCGGTGATCCCGTCGACCAGTTGCAGCGTGCCGGCAAAGTCCAGGGTCCCTACCGTGCCGATGTACGTGGCGTCACCGCCGGAAACCTGGAGCGTGATCTGCTCCCCGGACTTCACTTCGGTCGCGGTCCCGGTGTTTCCCGGCAGCACGACGATGCCGTACTTCGCCAGGACGTCAACGTATCCCTGTCGTATCACGATGGTGCCGGTCCCGCCGCTGTCGGTCGTTCCGGCGATTGCCGGGGCCGCGGCCCCGGTCGCGAGCAGCACGCCGACAACGGCGCCCGTCAGGCCCACGGCGCCGGCGACACCCGCTAGCCCCGCAGTGCGGCCGAACCTCTTCCGCATGATTGCAAGCCTTCTTTCTTAGTGTGAGTTCGAGTTATCAGCAACGGGGAAGACGCACGGGTTGCGGGCGGCGCAAGCCGCCCGCAACCCGACGCTCAGTAGCTCACGAGCCGAGGCCGCAAGCCGGAGTGGTCAGGAATCCGTAGTTCTCGATCGCCTGCTTGGCCTCCGAGTTCGCGCAGAACCAGCCCTTGACCTTGGCGGTCGCCGATGCCAGGAACGGCTCAAGGTAGTTCGGGATGTGGTCGCCGTTCTTGCTGGTGGTCGCGTACAGCACGACGTCGTAGATCGGCCGCAGGAAGTCGCCGAGGCTGCCCTCGTCCAGCTTCGTGTCAATCTTGGTGTTCACGCCGGTGCCCACCGTGGCGGCCTTGCCGTTGATCGCGCCGAGAACCAGGTTGCCGACCTCATTGCGGCCGAACTTGTTCTCCGTCTTGGAGGGGAGCTTGCCCAGCGCGGCTGAGTGGTACTTCTGCGCGATGTACTTGCCGATCGAGACCGGCACGATGACATTCGGGTTCGGCACCTTCTTGCCATTGACGGTCGTGTAGAAGACCGGCTCGATGCCCTCGTTCTGCTGCACCGTGACCGACGCGTCCTCGTTGAGGCAGGCCGCCGGCGTCGCGGACAGACCGAGCGCGGTCAGCCAGAACTTGGTCACGCCCGCCGTGGTCGGCGGCAGCAGGGCGACGATCGGCTGGCTCGCGGCCGCGCCCGTGACGCCGACCTGTCCCCACGTGGTCGCGGTGCAGCTGTAAATCGCCTTCAGGTCTGCGGTGGTGAGGTTCGTCGGTGCGTTACCGCCCTTGTTCACGGCGTAGGTCTCGGCGTCCTCGGCCAGCCGCACGTACAGGTCGCCGCCCTTGCCCGAGCCCAGGTGGTCGGACGACGAGCGGTACTGCGCCGACCTGACGAAGTCGATGCACGGGTGCTTGTTGCCCTTGGGACCGGTCTTGTCGCCGAAGTCCGCTTCCCACGTGGTCAGGCCGGCACCGCTGCCATCTGGCCGGTTAACGACGTCACAGCCCTGCTTCGGCGTGATCGTGCTCGTGAGGTTCAGCGGGTTGTTCGGCGGGGTGGCGTCCCAGCTGTAGATGTAGGGGTGCGTCGCGTTGTGGGTCTTGTGGGACGTGTCGTAGTCGTATGCCAGCTGGTCAAACAGCGTGTCATCGGTGTCGGCGCCGACCGCGACGATGTCGTAGTACTTCGGGACCACGGGCTTGCCGTTGCTGCCTACCGGATCGGCAAGGGCCGACCCGGCGGTCAGCGCGGTCCCAGCCAGCACGGCTCCCGCCGCGAGCAGGCTCAGGCCTTTGAACACGCGCACACGTCCTCCTGGAACTTCGATGCGATGGCACGCCGGTTTCGTCTCGTGACGGCGTTAACCACGGGTTGAGTCCCTAATTCCTACCAAACTAGCCAAGTAAGTCAAGATAGCTTAGATAACATTTTGATAAAGTCAGCCGGTAAACTGGGATTTAGCCGAGCCGACTAAGGCCTTCACGGCACGCGCAGTCCGGACCAGAGTGCCTGGCACCGTCCGCAAGACCTCAGCGGATGTGCAGAACCTGGAACGTTTCGGCCAGGTGCCCCGCGGGCAAGCCGCCGTCCGCCGCTGCGCGGCTCAGCCAGCCGCGCAGCATCTCCTCCAGTCCGTCGGGATCAGCGATCTGGCTGACGTGACAGCGCAACGCGGCGACCTTCCTGGGGAAGGTAGCGGTTATGTCCACGTAGTCCGTTGGTGCCGGACTGCCTGCGAGCCACACCTCGCGCACCGTCCACGGCTCGAGCTTTTCCTGCGCGAGCAGCTCGGGGAACGCGAACGGATTGCGCGCGTCTGGGTAGACCGCGTCCAGCGCAGCGGCGCCGACCGCGCGGTGGTCGGGGTGGCTCGCGCCCATCCGGGCATAGTTGCGCTCCGGGGTCGGGCAGAGGACACGGTCGGGGCGCAGCAGCCTGATCACGCGCGCCAGGTCCTTGCGCAGCCCGATCGTCGGCTCGACCACACCGTCCGGGTAGCCGAGGAAGTGCAGGTCGCTCACGCCAACCTGCTTAGCCGCTGCAGTCTGCTCTCCGCGCCTGATGCTCGCCATCTCGGTGCGCGAGACCGACTCGTCGCTGCCGCCCGCGTCGCCGTCGGTGACGATGCAGTAGCTGACGTCGAGCCCCGACTCCGTCCACAGCGCGATCGTCCCCGCCGAGCCGAAGTCCACGTCGTCGGGGTGCGCTGCGATCACCAGAATGCGGTCTATCCCCGCGTTCTCGGGCATCATCCGATCCTACGATCCACAGCCGGACTTGGGATCGGGGTCCCGGTTGCCGACGCCACCTGAAGGCAGCCGCCAACCAGGCTTAGTGTTAGCCGAGCGCAGGGCCGGGTACCCGATCTGCGCGAGGTCGCTCAGCTAGGGTGGGAGTCGTGACCACTTTCTCGGCAGATCGGTCATATGCGGAGGCCATGGACGCGAGCGATCAGCTCGCGCCACTACGCGAGCGGTTCGTGCGACACGACCGCGACGTCATATACCTGGACGGGAACTCCCTCGGGCCGCTGCCGGTGCGCACCCAGGCCCGGATCGCCGAAGTGGTTGACCAGGAGTGGGGCGTCGGCCTGGTCAGGTCCTGGGACAGGTGGCTCGGCCAGCCGCGCGCGGCCGGTGACATGATCGGCGAGCACCTGGTCGGCGCGGCCAGCGGGCAGGTGCTCGTCTGCGACTCTGTCACGGTCAACCTGTACAAGCTTGGCGTCGCCGCCGTGGACGCGCAGCCCGAACGCGACGTCATCATCACCGATGACGACAACTTCCCCACCGACCGGTACGTCCTCGAGGGTGTGGCGGCGGGGCGCGCCCGTGAGCTGCGCCTGATACACAGCGACATCGACGGCGGGATCAGCGAGCAGGCTCTGGCGGCAGCCCTCGACGACCGCACCGCCCTGGTCAGCCTGTCTCTGGTTTCCTATCGCAGCGGGGCGTTCGCCGACATGGCGAAGCTGACCGAGCTGGTGCACTCCCGGGGCGCGCTGGTGCTATGGGACCTGTGCCACGCAGTCGGCGCCGTGCCGGTGGAACTGGACGCCGCCGGCGCCGACCTGGCAATCGGCTGCACCTACAAGTACGTGAACGCCGGACCCGGTGCGCCGGCGTTCCTGTACGTACGGGACGAACTGCAGCAGCGGCTGCGTCAGCCGATCTGGGGCTGGTTCGGCCAGCGCGACATGTTCGCGATGGGTCCGCGCTACGACCCGGCGCCGGGCATCGACGCCTTCCTCACCGGGACGCCGAACATCATCGGAACCGTGGCCGTCGAGGAGGGTGCCAGGCTGCTGGGCGAGGCAGGGCTCGATCACCTGCGCGCCAAGTCGATGGCGCTGACCTCCTACTTGATCGAACTGGCCGATGAGTGGCTGGTACCGCTCGGGTTTGCCGTCGGCTCACCACGCGACGCCAGCCGCCGCGGCGGCCACGTCACGCTGCGCCACGACGACGCGGTGCCGATCAGCCAGGCGCTGATCCAGCAAGACGTGATAGCCGACTACCGGACGCCTGACCGGATACGGGTCGCCCCCGCGCCGATCACGAATTCCTTCACCGATGTGTGGGACGCCATGGACAAGCTGCGGAAGATAACCGAGGGAAAGTCATACGCTGACGTTCCGGCCGAGCCGTCGAGCGTTATCTGAGCATCAGCCCGGCCGGCGCCGACCCGGCGCCCGGCCGGTTCCGCCTTCGCCCTTCGCACCAGACGAGCGGGTAATATTAGTTGCCGTAAAGCAATCATCGGCACGCCCGCCCGTCCGCGTGCCAGGTCAGCCCCGAGCGTGCGGAGCGGAAGAGGAGGCAGCGCTGAAGCGGCACCTTCATGGGTTCTTGCACACCACGTTCTCGTCGCTCAAGGTGCCCAACTACCGCTTGTACTTCACCGGGCAGTCGATATCTCTGGCCGGCACCTGGATGCAGATGACGGCGCAGTCCTGGCTGGTGCTGGTGCTCACCCGGTCGAGCACCGACCTGGGCTTCGTCGTGGCGCTGCAGACGCTGCCGGTCCTGCTGCTCGCCCCCTACGGGGGCGTCGTCGCCGACCGGACGGACAAGCGGCGGCTGATGATCGTGCTGCAGATCGCGATGGGCTGTCAGGCCCTGGTTCTCGGCCTGCTGACCGTCGCCGGCGTCGTGCGGTTCTGGGAGGTCTGCCTGCTGGCTGTCGTCCTCGGCCTCAACAACGCGTTCGAGAACTCCGCCAGGCAGGCGTTCGTCCGTGAGATGGTCGGCAAGGACCAGCTTCGCAACGCGATCACCCTCAATTCGGTCACCGTCAACGCGGCTCGCGCGGTCGGGCCCGCCATCGGCGGCGTGCTGATCGCCACGGTCGGCGTCGGCGTGTGCTTCCTCGCCAACGCCGGCAGCTTCGTGGCGGTGGTCGCCTCGCTGATCATCATGGACGTCTCCGCGCTGCGGCCGAGCCCGCCCGCCCCGCGCGCCAGCGGCCAGTTGCGCGAGGGACTGCGGTACTGCGCTCGGACGCCGGACATCGCCGTCCCGCTGGCCATGATGGGCCTGGTCGGGCTGCTTGCCTACGAGTTCCAGGTCTCGATACCGGTGCTGGCCAAGACGACGTTCCACGGCGGCTCAGAGGCCTACGGGTTCCTGACCGCCGCGATGGGGATCGGCGCGGTCGTGGGCGGCCTGTTCACTGCGGCCAGGGGCCGGACCGGCGTGCGCCCGATGGTCATAGCCGGAGCGGGATTCGGGCTGGCGATCATGGCGACCGCGTTCGCGCCGGCGATAGGGCTCGCCTACGCGGCGATGCTGTTCGTGGGCTGGGCCAGCGTGTCGTTCATCGCCATCGGGAACTCGACCATCCAGCTCGCCGCGGAACCGAGCATGCGCGGTCGCGCCATCTCGCTGTGGCAGGTCGCCTTCCAGGGCACCACCCCTGTCGGCGGCCCGGTCATCGGCTGGATCATCGAGGCCTCCGATCCGCGGGCCGGCCTGGCCGTGGGCGGTGTCTCGTGCTTCGTGGCCGCCGCCGGCGGCGTCCTGCTGGCCCGGCGGTTCCGCCACCGTGCAGATGCCAAGCCTCTCGACACCGAGCACACGGCCATCGGCCTGGGCGGCGACCAGGTAAGCACGTCTAACGCCGGCGCTTAGCTGACGAGCCCTCGCCTCGTCTACTCCCACTCGATGGTCGCCGGCGGCTTGCTGGTGATGTCCAGCACAACCCGGTTGACCTCGGGGACCTCGTTCGTGATCCGGATCGATATCGCCGCCAGCACCTCGGGCGGCACCCTGGCCCAGTCGGCGGTCATCGCGTCCTCGCTGGTGACCGGCCGCAGCACAACCGGGTAGCCGTAGCTGCGGCCGTCTCCCTGCACGCCCACGGACCGCACGTCGGCCAGCAGCACCACCGGGCACTGCCAGATCTGCCGGTCCAGGCCCGCAGCGGAGAGCTCAGCCCGAACGATCGCGTCCGCGGCTGACACGATCCGCAGCCGCTGCGCCGTTACTTCGCCCACGATCCGGATCGCGAGGCCGGGGCCGGGGAACGGCTGCCGCCACACGATGGCCTCCGGCAGGCCGAGCTGCCTGCCGACCTCGCGCACCTCGTCCTTGAACAGGTCGCGCAGCGGCTCGACCAGCTCGAACTTCAGGTCTTCCGGCAGGCCGCCGACGTTGTGGTGCGACTTGATGTTGGCGGTGCCGCTGCCGCCACCGGATTCGACGACATCCGGGTACAGGGTCCCCTGGACGAGGAACGACGCCGTCTCGCCGTGCTCCGCAGCGGCTTCCGCAGCAGCCTGCTCGAACGCCCTGATGAACTCACGGCCGATGATCTTGCGCTTGCGCTCGGGGTCGGTCACCCGGGCCAGCGCGGCGAGGAAGTCGCCGGCCGCGTTCACGACCTTCAGGGTCACCCCGGTCGCCGCGACGAAGTCCTGCTCGACCTGCTCGGCCTCCCCGGCCCGCAGCAGCCCGTGGTCGACGAACACGCACGTGAGCCGCGAGCCGATCGCGCGCTGCACCAGCGCGGCAGCCACCGCGGAGTCCACGCCGCCGGACAGCCCGCAGATCGCCGTGCCGGTGCCGACCTGCTCGCGTATCCGCTCAGTCTGCTCCTCGATGACGCCGCGCATCGTCCAGGTCGGCTCGCAGCCGGCCGCGATCAGGAAGGCACGCAGCATGGCCATGCCGTGCTCAGTGTGCAGCACTTCCGGGTGGAACTGCATGCCATACAGCCGCGACTCGGGCGCTTCGGCCAGCGCGACCGGAGTGCCGGGCGTCGACGCGGTGACGGTGAAGCCGGGCGGCGCGACGGCGCACGTGTCGCCGTGCGACATCCAGACCTGCTGCAGTTCCGGCAGGCCGTCGAGCAGCACCCCGGCGGCATCGGCGACGTTCAGGGAAGTCGCCCCGTATTCACCCGTTCCCGTATGCAAGACCTCGCCACCGAGGTCGCGGACCATGAGCTGAAAGCCGTAGCAGATGCCCAGGACCGGCACGCCCGCCTGCAGCAAGCCGGCCGGTGCGGGCGGGGCGCCCGGCGCATAGACCGAGGCCGGGCCGCCGGACAAGATGATCGCGGCCGGATCGTGCGCGAGCATCTCCGCCGCGGACATGGTGCTCGGCACCACCCGGGAGTAGACGTGGCACTCCCGGACCCGGCGGGCGATGAGCTGGGCATACTGGGCCCCGAAGTCCACGACGAGCACGGGGCCGGTTGCCGACATACCCAGATTCTATTGGGCCGCCCGGCCACGGCTCGGCGCCGCGCCATGGGCGCCACCAGGCATTACGCCGGCCGACGCACCCGCGGGCCCGCCCGGCGCGGTGCCTGCCGCCGAGCCGTCAGGCCGTGCGCCAGCCGCGCTGACCCGGACCCGGGAGATGCGGCGGCCGTCCAGCTGGGTCACGGTGAGCGTGCGGCCGGCCACCTGGGCCGATTCGCCACCCTCCGGCAGATGCCCGAGCGCGGCGAGCAGGTACCCGGCGACCGTCTCATACGGGCCCTCAGGCAGCTCGATGCCGGTCTGCTCGGCAAACTCGTCCAGGTTGAGCAGCCCATCGACCTCGAGTTCCCCGCCGTGCAGCTGCCGCGGGTGCGAGGCGTCCTCGTCGTACTCGTCCTGGATGTCGCCGATCAGCTCCTCGACGAGGTCCTCGAGCGTGACGATCCCGGCGGTCCCGCCGTACTCGTCAACGACGATCGCCAGGTGCGCCTTGTCCCGGCGCATCTCCGACAGCGCTGACAGCACCATCTTGCTGATCGGAAGGAACTTGACCGGCCTGACCACCTCGCCGACGCGGTTGGTGACCTCCCCCGAGCGACTGTCCAGCAGGTCTCGGGAGTGCACGAAGCCGATGACG
>JASIGS010000429.1 GCA_030052355.1 Streptosporangiaceae bacterium
ACGAAGGCTCCTACCCGGAGAACGCGCGCGGCCTGGCGATGAACGGCGCCGAGGTGGTCTACCGCGGTCCTTACCCGCATCCCCATGTGGGGAACGGGTTGTTCGAGATCCAGAACCGGGCACGGGCACTCGACAACAACTTCTACCTGATCGCCTGCAACGTCGGAACCTATTACCTGAACGCCGATTCCGACATCGCGATCGACACCTTCGGCGGCGGGTCGGCCGTGGTCGACTACCGCGGCCAGGTCATCGGGCGGCACGACTACAGCGGTGGTTCCTCCTGGGTGGCCGGCACGATCGACATCGAGGCGCTGCGCAAGTTCCGCGCCAGCGCGCAGTGGGACAACTGGCTGAAGGACCTGACCACCGAGCAGTACCAGGTCATCTACGCCGAGCCCGTCTACCCGAAGAACATCTACCTCGACCAGCCGCCGTACACGCACGCGGAATACCGCCGTGAGGTCATCGACAAGCAAGTGGAGCTGATGTACGAGCGGGGCATCTGGGTGCGGCCCGACAACGGCGAGGCGCGAGCCCGCGAATAGGGTGGCGCCATGGGCTGCGAGGTTTCCTGGTTCAGCGGGCTCTGCGACGACGACTACGAGTTCCTCGGCGTGCCTGACCCGGGGCTCGCCTCGACGTGGCAGCACTGCAAGAACATCGCGCTGGCCGCCGAGGAAGCCGGCTACGACAACCTGCTGCTGCCGTCCGACTACGCCATCGGCATCGACTCGGTGGCGTTCGCCGCCGGGATCGCTCCGCACCTGCGCCGCATGCAACTGCTGCTGGCAGTGCGGATGGGGGAGATGTGGCCACCGCAGCTCGCCCGCCAGCTCGCGACGATCGACGAGATGCTCGGCGGCCGGCTGACCATCAACATCATCTCCTCCGACCTGCCCGGCGAGAAGCTCGAGTCAGCCCCCAGGTACCAGCGCACGCTGGAAATCATGCGGGTGCTGCGCGACCTGATGAACGGCAAGTCCGTCGACTGCCGCGGCGAGTTCGTGTCGCTGGCGCTCGACCCGCCCCGGGTCTGCCCGACGCCAGGCGGCTGTCCGCCGTTCTACTTCGGCGGCCTGTCCGAGCACGCCAGGGAGGTGGCCGCGCAGGAAGCCGACGTGTTCCTGATGTGGCCAGACACGATGCAGGCTGTCGAGGCGATCATTGCCGACATGCGGAACCGCGCCGCGCGGCACGGCCGCCAGCTGCGGTTCGGCTATCGGGCGCACGTGATCGTGCGCGCCACCGAGGCCGAGGCGCGGGCCGCGGCGCAGCGCCTGGTGTCCAGGCTGGACGTCGCCACCGGCGAGCGCCTCCGGACCACGTCCCAGCACCCGACATCCGTCGGCCAGCTGCGCCAGGTCGAGCTGCGCGAGGTGGCCGACGACGAGGGATTCGCCGAGCCGAACCTGTGGACCGGCGTCGGGCGGGCGCGTTCTGGTGCTGGGGCCGCGATCGTCGGCGACCCCGATCAGGTGCTGGCCAAGCTGCGCGGCTACGCCGACCTCGGGATGGAGGCGTTCATCCTGTCCGGCTACCCGAACCGCACCGAGGGCGACCTGTTCGCCCGGCACGTGCTGCCGCAGCTGGACCACGGCCCGCTGCTGCCGCGCGGCTGAGAAGTCCCGGTTCGGTCTCGCCTGCTCTGCCACTCGACAATTCGGTCGAAGCGGTCATTTGTCCAGCTGAGGTTGATCTTCATGAGAAATGACTGTGCGTTTGGTGGTGCTATAACACCCGCGGGTTCAAGGGGTCTTCGCAACAGTGCTGGCAGATGCGCCTTTGCTGAGGGTGACGGTAGCAGCAGCGGCCGGCGGGGTGCCGCGCGTGGCGCGGGGGCAGGCCACTGGCCTGGCCCGTGCATGCCTGCGGGGAGGGACCGCAGAGGCTCCGGGGTCCAGGCCGGCCGCAAGGCCGCCGCGTAGCGGTGCGCAGCAGCCTTGACCGCGGAGGGGCGGGCCCGCAGCGTGCGCGGCACCCCGCCGGGGGGAGCACAGCGGCGGCGCAGCCGCCACCTTCTGTCAGGCCGCTGCTGCGGCCAGCACCTGCTCCAGCGCCTCGGCCGGGGTCTTCCAGCCCAGCGTCTTGCGCGGCCGGGCGTTCAGCTGCGCGGCCACCGCGTCCAGATCGTCCTTGCCGTGCACGGACAGGTTGGTTCCCTTGGGGAAGTACTGGCGCAGCAGCCCGTTGGTGTTCTCGTTGCTGCCCCGCTGCCAGGGCGAGTGCGGGTCGCAGAAGTAGATGTCCAGCCCGGCGTCCACGGCGATCTGGGCATGCCGGGCCATCTCCCGGCCCTGGTCCCAGGTCAGCGACCGGCGGATGGCATCGGGCAGGCCGCCCATCGCCGCGGTCATCGCCGCCGCGACCTGGTCCGCGCCGTGCCCGCCGGGCAGGTGCAGCAGCAGCACGAACCGGGTCGTGCGCTCGACCAGGGTGCCGATCGCCGAGTTGGCGGTCCCGATGATCAGGTCGCCTTCCCAGTGCCCGGGCACCGCCCGGTCCTCCACCTCCGGCGGCCGTTCGCTGATGCTGACCATGCCCGGGATCTTCCCGCGCCGCTCGCCGGCCTTGCGGCGCGGCTTGCGCAGCGCCCGCCCGGTCCGCAGGCACGCCGCCAGCTCCTTGCGCAGCGCTCCCCGCCCCTGCACATACAGCGACTGGTAGATCGTCTCGTGGCTCACCCGCATCTCCGGATCATCAGGGAACCCGGCCACCAGCATCACGCTGATCTGCTCCGGCGACCACCGCTCATCCAGCCGGGCCTGCACCCACTCCCGCAACCGCGCGTTACCGGCCAGCCTGGCCTGCTTCGGCCGTGCCGCCTTGTCTTCGGCCCGCCGCTGCGCCGAGGTCGCCCGGTAGGACCCCCGGTACAGGCAGTTGCGGCGCACCTCCCGGCTCACCGTCGACGGCGCCCGCCCCAGCCGAGCCGCGATCACCCGCACGCTGTCCCCGGCCGCCAGCCCGACCGCGATCTCCTCCCGCTCCGCCAGCGACAAAAACCGGCCCGTCACCGGGCCCGGCCCATTCCCCTTCACCCCGCC
>JASIGS010000430.1 GCA_030052355.1 Streptosporangiaceae bacterium
ACCGCTTGTCGGGTAGACGAGGCCGAGCAGCATCCGCACGACGGTCGTCTTGCCGGAGCCGTTCGGCCCGAGGAAGCCGTACCTGTCGCCCTCGCGCACGTCGAGGTCGACCCGGTCGACGGCGAGCACGTGGCCGAACCGCTTGGTGAGCTGGGCGGTGGCGATCACACGTACTCCAGGAGCTGATTGGCTGCCGCTTGCAGGACGGTGGGCAAGACCGCGCCGGTGAGCAGGAAGACGGGACCGCCAGGCGGGCTGACGAGCACCACCGTGAGCAGGGAGGCCTGGATCAGCACGGCGCTGCCGCCGGAGACCTTGATGGCCGCGCCTACGGAGCTGGCCGCCGACATCGCCGCGCTGCCGGTACGCTGCGGCAGCGGCAGCACGACGAACCGGGCGAAGCCCGCGCCGTACGCCGCCACGTCGGCCAGCCCGCCGGGGTCGGCAACCTGGTTGTATCCGGCTAGCTGGCTCGGCAGCGGCGGGCCGAACTCGTCCAGGATCCTCGAGACATCCGGCAGCTCGGTGCTGGTGTAGCCGACATCCGGAGCCGGCTGCGGCGTCACGGTGGACAGCGAAGGCCTGGCCAGGCTCAGGTCCAGGAAGCGCGTCACGAGCAGCGGCGCGGTCGCACCCCGCGCGAAGATCTCCACTTCAACCGGGAGCCCGTTCGCCGGGTCGGCCCACACATCGACCGCGCCGATGGTGGTGGACTTGCTGGCCGGCACGACCCGAAGGCCCGCCGCGTCCACGCCGGCCACCCGCTCCGACGGAAGCCGGGCGAACCGGTCCGCCCGGCCGGCCAGGCTGAGCAGCCTGCGGGCGAGCGCTGGCGGGAGCAGGTCCGCGGCTCGCGGCAGCCTTACCGGCTGCGTGCCGAATATCTGCGTGAGCAGGTTGCTCGTGTAGCTCCACGTGAACGTGCCCTGGCTCGTCTGGTACGTGTCGTCCTCACCGGCCGTGGTGAGAACGTCCGCTCGCCACTGGCCGGGCGAGCGGTACCAGGTGTACTGGTCGGTGCTGCCGTCCAGCAACGAGGTGACGTTGCCGAGGTCAGGCAGGTTCGGCAGGTTGAGGTCAACATCGCTTACCGCATAGCCCTGGTAGGGCACGTCGTCAGAACCCACGATGCGCGACCGCAGCTGCGCCGCGGACAGCGGCGATCCCGGAACAGGCTAGGCGGCCACCACCGCAGGAAGCGCGCAGATGGCGGCGGTTCCAGCCGCCACCACTGCCCACCGGCGCAGCGCGTGACGGGTCACGACACGTACCGGTGCCGGAGCCTGCGCCTCGACGCTGCCACCACTCCACACTACTTCCGATGTCTCAAGGTGAGGCAGGGGTCACTCGCGGTGCCAAGGTGCTAGCCGCCGGAGCGCGCGGCCTTCGCCCAGCTCCACGGGTACTCGTGATCCTCCGCGTGGCGCCCAGCCGGGCCGAGCAGCAGCGGCCGGAACGTGTCGATCATGACGGCGGTCTCGTCGGTCGTTGTCCTGCCCTCCGCCAGACCCGCGATCACCGCTTCGACGGCGCCCGGCTGCGGGCCGTGCGTGAAGCCAGAGGGGTGCAGCGTGATCGAGCCAAGGCCGACGCCTGAACCCTTGCGCGCCGAGTAGTCCCCCGCCACGTAATACATCATCTCGTCGGAATCGACGTTGTGATGGCTGTAGGGAATCGGCACCGCCTCTGGGTCGAAGTCCAGCGGACGCGGGCAGAACGAGCAGATCACGAAGTTCGGACCCTCAAACGTCTGGTGCACGGGCGGCGGCGCGTGCGTGCGCTTCACGATCGGTTCGAAGTCAGCGATGTTGAACGCGTACGGGTACAAGTACCCATCCCAGCCGACCACGTCGAAGGGATGGTAGGCGTACGTCAGCCTGGTCAGCCCGGCGGAGTTACGCACGACGACGGGCACGTCTTCGCCGTCGCGCAGCATGGGCCCGTCCGGGCCGCGCAGGTCGCGCTCGCAGTACGGCGCGTGCTCGAGGAACTGGCCGTACCTGGACAGATACCGCTGCGGGGGCCTGATGTGCCCGTGGGCCTCGACCACGAGCGCGTGCACACCGCCGTCGGCTGGCAGCCAGCGGTGAATGGTGCCGCGCGGCACCACCACGTAATCCCCCGCCCCGGCGGTGATGCTGCCGTACACCGACTCGAAGACCGCGGCGCCCGACCGGAGGTAGACGGCCTCGTCGCCCGATGAGTTGCGGTACAAATCCGACGCGGTGTCCGCGGCGGCGAATGAGACCCGCACGTCGTCGTTGGCCACCAGCAGTTGCCTGCCGAGTACGAGGTCGCCGCCCGCGGGCAGGTCCTGGGTGCGGAAATGGCGCGGCAGCAGCGGGTGATTGGGCACCAGCCCATCACCGACCGTGTCCGTGACGCCCTCGCTCTTCACGATCGCCGACGGCGGATGCGCGTGGTAGAGCAGCGACGAGTCGGAAACAAAGCCCTCCTCGCCCATCAATTCCTCTGCATAAAGGCCGCCGGACGGGCCGCGGAAGCGGACATGGCGCTTTCGCGGAATCTCCCCGGTCGCCCGGTAGTAGGGCATATCGTCTCCTTTGACGACGCGATCGCGGGCAGGACGCGGCATTCCCGTGGCGCCGCCCGCTTCCCGACTATAGGCGGGTGCTGGCCCGGCTGGAATTGCCAGGAAGGGTGCCAGGACCCGATGACCGACCAACCACCAGGCGCCCTCGCGGGCCCGGGGCCGACTGGCGGAGTGCTGCGCGGAGCCGGCATAGCCGCGGTGTTCCTCGGCGTGGCGGCGCTAGCGGCCGGTGCGTTCGTGCTCTCCTACCCGGGCATCCACGCGTTCGCGCTGCAGGCCGGGGTCGGCGGCAGGCTCGCCAGGGTCTACCCGCTGCTGGCGGACGCGATGCTGGTCGTCACGCTCGCCGCCGTCCTGTCGCTGCGCGGCGCCGGACTGCCGAGCCGGCTGCTCGCCTGGGCCGAGCTCCTGCTGCTGCTCGCCGCCGCGGCCACGGCTGACGCGATGCACGCCGCCGGGCGCTCGCTGCCAGCCAGGCCAGCATCGGTAACGGCCGCGGTGCTGCCCTGGGTCCTGGTCCTGCTGGCGTTCGGGTTGCTGCTGGCGATGCTCCGGCGGGGGTGGCGGGCGCCGGCGGCGCCGCGGGACGCCGGGCTGTCCATCTTCAGCGAACCGCAGGACTTCGCCGCGGCGCCCGCGCTGACAGATGCCGTGGAAGCTGGGCCCGTGCAGGCCGTCACCGTGCAGGCCGGGCCCGTGCAGGCTGGGACGAGCGGGGAACAGCCGCCCGACGACGCCGACGAGGGTGCCGAGCCGTGGCCAGCCGATGACCCGGTCTTCTACCGGGTGCGCAGTTCGCCGGCGCCACCCGGCAGCTAGGGAGCAGCTAGGCCGGCCCGAGCAAGGCCGTCGCTATGGCGGCGATGCCCTCGCCGCGCCCGGTGAGACCGAGCCCGTCCGTCGTGGTTGCCGACACCATCACCGCAGCGCCGCCGAGAGCGGCTGACATCGCGTGCTCGGCCTCGTCTCGCCTGGCCAGGATCCGCGGCCGGTTACCGATGACCTGGACAGCCACGTTCCCTATACGAAAGCCCGCGGCGGCCGTCAGGCTGGCGCTCTCGGCCAGCAGCGTCGCACCGGATGCGCCTGCCCACTCCGGCCGGTCCGTGCCGAACTGGCTACCGAGATCGCCGAGGCCTGCCGCCGATAGCAGCGCGCTGCACGCCGCGTGCGCGGCGACGTCGGCATCGGAGTGACCGGCCAGGCCCTCCTCGCCGGGCCACAGCAAGCACGCGAGATACAAAGGCCGACCGGACCGGAAGGGATGTACGTCCACCCCGATGCCGACCCGCGGCAGGTCCGCGGGTCCTCCGGGGGTAGTCCCCCGGACAGGCACTGCGGGCGCCGTCAGGTTGCCAGGATCTCGTCGAGCAGCGCCTCGGCCTTGTCCTCGTTGGTCTTCTCGGCGAGCGCGAGCTCGCTGACGAGTATCTGCCGGGCCTTGGCCAGCATCCGCTTCTCGCCGGCCGAAAGGCCGCGCTCGCGATCCCTGCGCCAGAGGTCTCTGACCACCTCGGCGACCTTGT
>JASIGS010000431.1 GCA_030052355.1 Streptosporangiaceae bacterium
ACCAGGTACCTGACCGCGCGGGCGCTCGCCGTGCTGGTGCACGGCGACCCGAGTGCGGTCAACCTCGCTATGGGCTGCGGATAAGGGCTGGCATCGTCAGCGTTATTCGCGGAAAACTCCGGCCTTAGTCCCGGCGCCGCTCCCCGATGTCCTGAAACTGGGCACGTCAGACCTGACCCTTGGCCGCCTCGCCGGCCGGCACGGGCTGCAGCACGACGATGTCCGGCCGGCCAGCTACCTTGCCTGCCAGGCGCGGTCCGAGCGCGGCGAGTGCGGGGGCACTGAGATGGGTGTCAAGCGCCTCCTGGCTCGCCCACTTCTCGACCATCACCAGCCGGTCGGGCGCCTCGTTCAGGCTGTACAGCTCGCACCCGTCCTCGGCGTGCACCTGGCCGACCGTCTCCTTGATAGCCGCTATCACCTCGTCGCGGTGCTCGGGCAGCGGCCTGATCGTCGCGACAACAATGACCGACATGAACGCTCCTGTTCTCCGGCATCCGACTTTGGCCAGCGACGCTGGCGCGATGATTCGCTGATCACTTCAGCAGCGATCCCGCATCGACGGGCAGCGCGACTCCGGTCACGTAGCGTGCCTCGTCGCTGGCGAGCCACAACAGCGCGCTGGACACGTCAGCCGGCTCGACCCACGGCACCGGCAGCGTGTTGAGCTGCCTGAATCGCCTGGCCACGACTTCCACGGTCCGTTCTGCCGCCGGCACGTCCGGCGCGAACGCCTCGTAGGTAACAGCGTTCTGGATCATGCCGGTGTTGACCGCGGTCGGGTGCAGGCTGTTGACCCTGATCATGTCTGGCGCGAGCTCAAGCGCAAGGGTGCGCATCAACCCGACGACCGCGTGCTTGGCCGAGGTGTAATGACCGGTACCCGGCCGCGCGTGCAGTCCGAGGTCGGAGCTCGTCAGTATGATCGACCCGCCGCCTGAAGCTCTCAGGTGCGGGATCGCGGCCTTCGCTGTGTGCCAGACGCCCGTCAGGTTGACGTCGATCACGTCCTGCCACGCTTGCTCGTCCAGGTCCGCCAGCGCGCCGAGGCTGAATATGCCGGCGTTCGCGCTGACGATGTCAAGCCTGCCGAGCTGGGCGACGCCGGCGTCGAGTGCGGACTGCAGGGCCGCGTAGTCGCGCACGTCTGCCTGCGCCGCTACGATCCGGCGGTCGAGCGCCTCGACTTCCCTGACGGTCTGCGCGAGGTCGTCCGGCCTGGCAATCGGGTACGGCACGCTGTCGATCTGCCGGCAGATGTCAATCGCGATGATGTCGGCTCCCTCCTCCGCCAGCCGGACCGCGTGACTGCGGCCCTGTCCCTTGGCGGCTCCGGTGATGAACGCGACCTTGCCATCGACTCGTCCGGCCACGGCGGCTCCTCATGTCCTGGTCTGCTGCCTCGCACATCCGATGCTGACACGTATCGCTGGCACAGCGCGCGGCGTAGGCTGAGCCCAGCCCGATCCGATCGAGCCCCGATGCTCTCGGCCGGGCTTCTGCGACGGCGGTCCTGCTCACCGTCTTCATCCCCCGTTACGTCGCCGGTCCTGGCGCGATCAACGTCATGCAACCCATTCCGCACGCCCAGAAGGAGTCCCGCATGTCCGCCAGCAAGAATCGCCCGTCGTGGGCCGAACTACCCGCACGCACCAGGCACCAGATCGAGGAACTAGCCGCGGGCAGGGTTGTCGTCGCGACGAACTGCCGGGGCGGCTTCTCCCCCGGTTTTGCTTCCAGGCTCACCCTCGCCGACGGACGCCGGGCGTTCGTCAAGGCGATGGACGCCTCCGAGTGGCCGCACCAGGCGTCGTTTCACCGCGCGGAGGCAGCGGTGGCCGCGGCCCTGCCGCCTGCCGTTCCCGCGCCGCACTTCCTCGGCTCGCACGACGACGGGCACTGGGTCGTGCTCGCGTTCGAGTGTGTCGACGGCGCCGAGCCGACCCGTCCGTGGCGAGCCGGCGAGCTGGTCAGGGTGCTCGCCGGGATCGGCACGCTGGCCGCTGCGACCACGCCATCTCCGGTGGCAGTCCCCGCGGATCACCCGCGGCTTGGCGGCTGGATCGAGTTCGCCGCCGACCGCGAGCTGCGCGCCAGGCTTCCTGGCCTGCCGGTCTGGGCTGCCGGGAACCTCGAGCAGCTCGCGGCGTTGCCGGGCTTCGCTGCCGCGAATCTCGTCCAGCTCACCGCCTTGTCGGCCTGGGCTGGCTCGAATCTCGACCGGCTGGCGGCCGTCGAGGCCGAAGGCCTGGCCGCCGCGCGCGGCGACTCGCTCGTGCACTTCGACGCGTTTCCGCACAACATCCTGCTGACCGAAGACCGGGTGCTGTTTGTCGACTGGCCGCACGCCAGGCTCGGCGCGCCCGTCATCGACCTGCTGAGCGTGCTGATCACCGCGGCGGCCGACGGGATCGATCCCGACCCGCTGCTGCCGCCGCAGGTCGACCAAAGACACGTAACCGGCGTGCTGGCCGCGATGGCCGGGTTCTGCCTGGCGAGCGTCGCCAAGGGGGTCCCGCCGGGCCTCGAGCCGGTCGCCGCGGCCAAGCTCGAGCTCGGCCGCGGCGCCCTGCGCTGGCTGCGGTGCCGGATTACCAGTAGTGGGTGGTAGCCCCTGAACTCGCGACGATGCCGCCGCTCATCTCCGGCGGCTCGAACACCGACTTCACGGCGATCCGGCCCGGGCCCTGCAGGACCAGCCAGGTGGACTTCGCCTGCCACCGCGGCGAGCTGAACCAGTAGGTGCCGTGCGGGTACTCGAAGTGCAGGTACATCCCGACTGTGCGGTCTTTCCAGATCAGGCTGTTCGGCTGCACGAGGATCTTCTCGCCGTGCTTCAGGTCGCGGATGAACGTGTTGCCGGGGGCGTGCAGCAGCAGCAGGCCGGGCCCGCCCTGCGCGTGGAACCGGTCCATGGTCTGGCCCAGCGGGTAGTGGTACTCGCGGTCGTCGCCGTTCTGGGTGGCGAACCAGATACCGGACTGCTCCCACTGATAGCCGACGTTCCCGGTGGCGACCAGGAACCGGTGCTCGACCACGTCCACCGCCTGGTTTGCCTGCAGCGGAATGGCCAGCGTCTCGCCTGGATGATCTTCACTGATAGCGATGTAACCAGGGCCCTGGGCGGTCATCATGAACAGCGGCATGCCGGCCAGCACCCGGTTCCAGCCGCCGGGCATCCGCATGCCCTCCAGCCGGACGGTCGTGTCGCAGTGCAGCAGGACGTGGTGCGAGAAGTAGACCGAGTCCTCCCCGTCGAGCTTCATCTCCGCGACAGGCACGTACTTGCCGCTGATCTGGCAGGTGGAGCGGTTGAAGTGGATCCGCGCCATGTCCCTGATGGGCGGCTGCTCGGCCCAGCCTGAGTCCGAGACACGCTCGCGCACGTCCACGGGCGCGCCGCAGTGCGGGCACGTCGCACTCGCGCCATCGCTCGGGATGCGGCAGTAG
>JASIGS010000432.1 GCA_030052355.1 Streptosporangiaceae bacterium
ACTGGGGGTGCGGGCGTCGTCCCTCAGGCGGATACTGGCGGCGGTCCGGGAGTCGTCCCCCGGGCAGACACCGCTGGCCAGCCGGGCGCCACCCCGCGGGCTAGCCAGTGATCCTGGACGCGCACTGCCACGTCGTCCCGGCCGCGATGCTGGCCGGCGATGCCGGGGACGACTGGAAGCCGGTGCTGAGCCACGAGGACGGCCGGCCGGTCGTGTCCTTCCGCGGCCGGCGGCTGACGTCGGTGACCAGGGAGTTCGCCGACCCGGACGTGATGCTCGAGCAGGCTGCGGCGGTGGGCGTGAGCCACCTGCTGCTGTCGCCGTGGATCCTGCTCGTGCCTGCCGACACGGAACCGGCCGAGGCGGCGCGGGTCTGCCGGATCCAGAACGACAGCCTGGCGCAGGCGGCCGCCGACAGCCCGGACGGCAGGATCCTGGGCCTCGGCTGCGTGCCGCTGCAAGATCCGGCTGCGGCGGTCAGCGAACTTCGTCGTCTGATGACGCTGCCGGGCATGCGGGGCGTCGAGGTTCCGGCCAGCGTCAACGGCAGATACCTTGGCGACCCGTCGTTCCTCCCGTTCTGGGAAGCGGCGGCGACCACGCGTGCCCTCGTCTTCGTCCATCCGACGACCACCGGACTGGGTATCCCGGCGCTGGACGGTCACTACCTGTGGAATTCGGTCGGCAACCCGCTGGAGACCGCGATCGCCGCGGCGCAGCTGATCGCGGCCGGGGTATTCAAGCGGTACGGCGGCCTGAGGGTCCTGCTGGCGCACGGCGGGGGCGCGCTGCTGGCGCTGCGGGGCAGGCTGCGCCGCGCGTACCTGGTCCGGCCTGAAGCACGCGCGGACGGTGCGGGCGAGCCGGACGAGATGCTGCGGCGGCTGTATTTTGACAGCCTGGTCCACGACGAGGCGCTGCTGGCTGACCTGATCGAGTTCGCCGGGCCCGGGCACGTGCTGCTCGGCTCGGACCGGCCGTTTGACATGGGATCCGACCAGCCGGTCGACGAGATCAGGGCGGTTGGCCTCGGCGCGCAGGACGAGGAGCTGATACTCGGCGGCAACGCGAGGCGGCTGCTGCGGATAGCGAGCGGGGAGTGAGGTAACCGATGGCGATTCACACCTATGGCGCGAACGCGGTGGACTGGGAGCAGCGAGTTGACCTGGACCGGCTGCGCCGGGACCGGCTGGCACGGCTGCGGGCTCAGCTGGAGCGCTCGTCGCTCGGTGCGCTGTTGAGTTTCGACTTCGCCAATATCCGTTACATGACCGCGACGCACATCGGCACCTGGGCGATGGACAAGCTGATCAGGTTCGCGGTGCTGCCGCGCGGCGGCGAGCCGGTGGAGTGGGACTTCGGGTCGGCCGCGCGTCATCACCAGATCTACAACCCGTGGCTGGATCACACGCCTGGCCCGGCTACGCCCGAGGGAGCGAGACAGACCGGCGCCCGGGCCGGCATCTCCACCCTGCGCGGCGCGTTCCACCCCGACGCGGGCATCGCGGCCGACGTCGCCGCGAAGGTGGCCGGGGTGCTGCGCGAGCACGGGCTCGCCGGCGAGCCGGTCGGCGTGGACGTGGCGGAGATGCCGATCCTCGCCGCGCTGGCCGACCTCGGGATCCGGACCGTGGACGGACAGCAGGTGTTCCTGGAGGCGCGCCGCACCAAGACCGCCGACGAGATCTCGCTGCTGGCTCAGGCGTGCGCGATGGTGGACGCTGCCTATCAGGAGCTCTACGAGTTCCTGAAGCCGGGCGTGCGGGAGAACGAGTGCGTGGGGCTGGTCAGCAAGGTGCTCTACGATCTCGGCAGCGAGTACGTGGAGGGCGTCAACGCCATCTCGGGTGAGCGCTGCTCGCCGCATCCGCACGTTTACTCCGACCGGCTGATCCGGCCCGGCGATCCGGCGTTCTTCGACATCCTGCACAGCCACCTGGGCTACCGGACGTGCTACTACCGGACGTTCGCGGTCGGCAGCGCCTCGCGCGCGCAGCGGGATGCTTACGTGCGCTGTCGCGAGTACATGGACTCGGCCATCGCCATGGTGCGGCCCGGGGTCACGACCGGCGAGATCGTCTCGCTGTGGCCGCGGGCCACCGAGTTCGGGTTTCCTGACGAGATGGCGGCGTTCGCGCTGCAGTACGGGCACGGCGTCGGGCTGTCGATCTGGGAGAAGCCGATCTTCAGCCGGCTCGTGTCGCTCGACCACCCCGAGCCGCTCGAGGAAGGCATGGTGTTCGCCCTGGAGACCTACTGGCCGGCGTCCGACGGCTGGTCGGCCGCCAGGATCGAGGAGGAGGTCGTGGTGACCGCGGACGGCTGCGAGGTGATCACGAAGTTTCCGGCCGAGGAACTGCTGGTGGCCGGCCGGAAGTACTGGACGGCCGGCGGCGCGCTTGACACCCTTCGAGAGAGCCAGTCCAACCTCAACACGGTTGCTGGCCGGGGGGGCACTCGGCCTCCTGGGGACACCCCAGGCCCCGAGGGCCCGGAACCCCCCGCGGGGGCAGGCCGGGGCGAGCGAACGGGAGGTGGGACATGACGGCCGATCTCGGCGTGCCGCAGCCCGGCTGGCCGGGCGATGCCAGCGCCAACACGGGGCCCATCCGGGGCATCGCCCCGGACGTGCTGCTCGGGCTGTACGAGCTGATGGCGATCATCCGCGGCACCGAGAAGGCCGCACACGACCTGTTCCTGGCTGGCCTGGTCAAGGGCACCACGCACCTGGCCGCCGGGCACGAGGCCGTCGCCGTCGGGGCGAGCGCGGTGCTGCGCCCTGACGACTACGTGTTCGCCACGTACCGGGGCCACCACCACGCGATGGCCCGCGGCGCCACCCCGGCCGAGTGCCTCGGTGAGCTGATGAGCAAGGGCACCGGCCTGAACAAGGCCAAGGGCGGCTCGATGCACCTGACCAAGGCGTCGGCGTCGATGCTGGGCTCGTACGCGATCGTGGGCGCGCACCTGCCGATCGCGGCCGGCGCCGCGTGGTCCGCCAGGCTGCGGGGCACCGGCCAGGTGGCGGTGGCGTTCTTCGGCGACGGCGCCACCAACATCGGCGCGTTCCACGAGGCGCTGAACCTGTCCGCCGTCTGGTCGCTGCCCGTGCTGTTCATCTGCGAGAACAACCTGTACATGGAGTACACGCCGATCGGAACGGTGACGGCGGTCGAGCACCCGGCCGCCGACCGGGCGCCCTCCTACCGGATTCCGTCCCAGGTCATCGACGGGAACGACGTGGTCGTGGTGGCCGAGGCGGTGGCGGTGGCTGCGGACCGGGCCCGGGCGGGTGAAGGCCCGACTGTGATTGAGGCGATGACCTACCGGCACTTCGGGCACAGCCGCACCGACCCCGCCACGTACCGGCCCGCGGGGGAGCTCGACGAGTGGCTGTCCCGCGACCCGCTGGACGTGGCCAAGGCCAGGCTGGCCGGGCTCGGCGTTCCCGCCAGTGAGATAGACGCCGCTGCCGACCGTGCCGCGCGCACCGTGGCCGAGGCGGTCGAGGCCGCGAAGGCGGCACCAGGCCCGGACGCCGAGGAGGCGTTCCGCGACGTGTGGGCGGACGGAGGCTCGGCATGGCGGACGTGATCACCTACCGCGAGGCGGTGGCCGACGGCATCGCCAGGGAGATGCGGCGGGACAGGTCGGTCGTGTGCCTCGGCGAGGACATCGCCGCGGCTGGCGGGGTGTTCAAGACGACGGCCGGGCTGTTCGGCGAGTTCGGCGGGGAGCGGGTGTGGGACACGCCGATATCCGAGCAGGCGATCGTGGGCATCGCCATGGGCGCGGCGATGACCGGCATCCGGCCGGTCGCCGAGATCATGTTCTCCGACTTCCTCGCCTGCTGCTGGGACTACCTGGCCAACGAGATACCGAAGATGCGCTACATGACCGGCGGTCAGGTGACGGTGCCGCTGGTGGTGCGCACCGCCAACGGCGGCGGGCTCGGGTTCGGAGCGCAGCACTCGCAGTCGGTGGAGAACTGGGCGCTGGCGATTCCCGGCCTGAGGATAGTCGCGCCGTCGAACCCTGCCGACGTGATCGGCCTCATGGCCGCGGCTATCCGCAGCGACGACCCGGTCGTGTTCTTCGAGCACAAGGGGCTGATGGCGAGCAAGGGCGAGGCACCGCCGCCCGACTACGTGGTGCCGCTCGGCACGGCGGCCGTCGCGCGGGAGGGCAGTGACGTGACGGTGGTCGCGCTCGCATCGACGGTGCCGCTGGCGCTCGCGGCCGCCGACCGGCTGGCCGCGGATCAGATCTCGGTCGAGGTCATCGACCTGCGCTGCCTGGTGCCGCTCGACGCCGCGACGGTGCTGGCTTCGGTCGGCAAGACATCGCGGCTGCTGATCGTCGAGGAGAACCCGTACCAGGGCGGGTGGGGCGGCACGCTCGCCTCGATCGTCGCCGACGAGGGCTTCGAGCTGCTGGACGCGCCTATCCGCCGGGTGGCGGCGGCGTGCGTGCCGCTCCCGTTTGCCGACGTGCTGGAGGACGAGGTCATCCCGACGACCGCGAAGGTCACCGCGGCCCTGCGCGCGCTGCTGGAGTACTGACCGCAATCAGAGCCGGGGGTCGGCGAAGTACTCTTCCACGGCGCGGGCGAGGCCGTCGGCGATGACGTGCTGGCCGGTGCTGCTCGCCGCGATCGACGCCTCGAACGGGTCGGTGATGAACAGCGGCTCGATCAGCGCTCCGGGCATCTGGCTCGGTGTGCTGAAGTAGCCGCGCATGGCCGGGCCGAGCAGCAGCAGGTGACCGTACGTATAGTCCTGCGGCGAGATCACCGAGCCGAGGCCGACGTCGCTGACGGCTCCGTCGTTCGGGATATCCCAGCCGCGCGCGTTCATGGCCTGCAGAACCGACGACTGCACCAGGTCCGCGAGCCTGTGGTTCAAGGCGGCGAACGGCCTGGCGGTGTCGTAGCCGGTGATCGAGCCAGCGTTCCACGGACCGCCGGAGTTGAAGTAGACGCCGATGAGCACGTTCGCGTGTGCCATGTTGGCGCACACGTCCCGCGCCGCCACCTCATCATGGCCGCCCTTGACCGTCAGGATCCCGCCCGACTCGTCGCCGGGACCGAGCCGGAGTACCGTCGTCGGACCGGTCCTGGAGACCACGACGCGGAACCCCTCGGCGCGCAGGATGGCCATCGTGTCCAGCACGACCGGCAGGGTCAGGTCCGCCTCGTAGACCGTCTTGCCGCTGGTGGTCGTGCCGATCGCGCCGGGATCAACCCCGCCGTGTCCGGCGTCAAGGAAAACCGTCAGGTGCCGGTCGCCGCGGGTTGGCGGGAACGCCATGCACGCGCCGGTCGCGAAGTAGCTGGGATCGATGGCGACCGGCGTGAGCGGCGGGTCCGAGTGTCGCTCCGGCGCCCGCTGCACTACCGGGCGACGCGCGTCGGCGAGGCTCACCGGCCGCGTGGCATAAACCAGGTAGATCATCGCGCCGGCCAGCAGCGCCACCGCCAGGCCACTCGCGAGGGCGCGGCGGAGGGCCCCCGGAACACGCTGCACGGTGCCATAATGCACCACACTGCGTTGTTTCGCACGCCGAGATGCTTGCAACTCC
>JASIGS010000048.1 GCA_030052355.1 Streptosporangiaceae bacterium
ACGATCTGCCACTCGGTTCTGGTCAGGGGGACATCGCGGTTGTCGCGCACTATCCGGTGCGCGGCGAGGTCGATCGTGAAGTCGTCGGTCACGACCACGGGCTCATCCGTACCCCTGCGCACGTCGCGCAGGGCCACCCGCAGCCGGGCCATCAGCTCGTCCATCCCGAACGGCTTCGTGATGTAGTCGTTGGCGCCGGCATCCAGGGCCGCGACCTTCTGGGGCTCGGCGGTACGCGCCGACAGCACGATGATGGGCATGGTGGTCCACGCGCGTATCCGGCTGAGCACCTCCATGCCGCTTAGGTCGGGCAGTCCGAGATCGAGGACGATCGCGTCGGGGGGCTTGTGCTCGGTCCGTTCCAGCGCCTGACTGGCGGTCGTCGCGTACTCCACGCCGTAGCCCCGCCGGTGCAGGTTCTCGCCGAGCGTGTGCAGGAGCGAGGTCTCGTCGTCCACGATCAGGACGGTGATCCTGGCTTCGCCCGACTCCCGCGGGCTCGGCGGCTGCGCCAGCAACCCGTCCTGCCGCCTGCTGATCTCTCGCGCCGAACTGTGCATTTGTCCGGCCTCCTTCTCGACACTCCGCGGCTCACGCCGCAGACCGCCACCTTCTATGCTGCATCAGCGCAATGGCTCGCGCGACCCACGGGGTCCTGCGGGACCGCCCGGTGCGGCGCGGTCGGCTGGTCGTCCCCGCCCCCGTGAGTCGAGACTTCCGGCGCCGCTCCGCGTCCGCCCTCACCAGCCGGTTCCGGGGCGAAACGCGGCAACGAGAACACGAATGTGGCGCCCCCGCCGGGGGTGTCCTCCACTGTGAGGTCGCCACCCATCGCCTCCGTGAAGCCCTTCGCGATCGCCAGGCCGAGTCCGAGTCCCCCCTGACCGTCCCCGCGCCGCTGGAACGGCTTGAAAATCTGCGCGCGCTGCTCGGCTGCGATGCCGGGACCCTGGTCAATGACCCGGATCTCGACCCGGTCATCCACCGTGCCCGCCTGCACCCGGACCGCTACCCCGGGCGGCGAGGCGGCCTGGGCGTTCGCCATCACGTTGGCGACGGCGCGCTCGAGAAGCCCGGGGTCGGCCCACACCGCTGGCGGCCGGTCGGGCAGGTCGATGGCGACACCGGATCCGGCGCTGGACAGGCTGTTGACGGCGTCGTAGAGCACCCGCTCGACGTCCGTCTCGCGGGGAACGAGGGGCATCGCGCCGACGTGCAGCCGGCTCATGTCCAGGAGGTTCGAAACGAGCGCGTTGAGCCGGTCGGCCTGCGAGTCGATCGTCTTGTAGAACGCCTGCGCGGTCGCGGAGTTCCAGGTGGTGTCCGCCGACCGCAGGCTCGTGACCGCGGCCTTGATCACGGTCAGCGGGGCCCGCAGGTCGTGGGACACCGCCTCAAGCAGCGCGGTGCGGACCGTGTCGGCCTCGGCCAGTTCCGCGGCGGTGGCTGCCTCGTCCTGCAGCCTCGATCGCTCTTGGGCGATGCGCAGCTGCGTGACGAACGGGCCGAGCAGCCGGACGTCCGCCCCGCTGAGCGAGTGGCCGCTCAGCGCCAGTACGGCGTCCTGATCCAGCTCGGCCGCGAACTGGGCATCCGACGGGCGGGCGGGTGCCGGGCCGCCGGCTCGCGCCACGACAAGCCATTCGTCGCCGTCGGGCACGAGGATGGACGCGCTGTCCAGGTCGAAGGTCCGCCGCAGCTCGTCGACAAGGCTGGGCAGCGTCGCCGCCTCGGCGAACACCGACCCGCCGGCCAGCCGGGCAAGCGCCTCGGCTTCACCCTGGGCGCGTGCCACCTGCAGCCCGCGGCGGGTAAGCCGATCGATCACCTGACTGACGATCGCCGTCACCGCGAAAAACACGAGCAGCGCGACGACGTTGACCGGGCGCGCGACGTCGAAGCTGTGGATGGGCGGCGCGAAGAAGTAGTCGGCAGAGAGCGCGGCGACGATCGTGGCGGCGACCGCCGGCCGCAGGCCGCCGGTGAAGGCGACCGCGACGACCGCGAGCAGCAGGCAGAGCAGCGCCCCTGGCAGCCCGAGTCCGGCCCCGAGCGGGGATAGCGCCGCCGCGACGCCCGCCACGCCGACGGTGCCGAGCAGCCAGCCGAGTTCGCGCCGGCGGCGTGGCATCGGGACCGGTTTGCGACGCGGCACCGACCTGGGCAGCGGACTGACCGGCCGGGCCGCGGTGGAGATCACGTGCACGTCGATCGGGCCAGCGCGCCTGATCACCTGCGTGGTCACCGAACCGTGGGCCGCGTGGTACAGCCAGCTGTGCCTGCTGCTGGCCAGCAGGACCTGGGTCGCGTTCTCCGCGACCGCGAAGTTGATCAGAGCAGCGGGCACGTCCGCGCCGGTTATCTCGGTGTAGCTGCCGCCCACCTCGGCGAGCAGGGCGCGCTGCCCGTCCAGCTCCTTGGTGTCCCGCTGGACGGTCCCGTCGGGCGTGCGGACGTGCACGGCGAGCAGGTCAGCGTGCGCGCGGGCGGCCATCCGCGCGCCACGGCGGATCAGGGTCTCACCGTCCGGCGCCCCGCTGAGCGCCACCAGGACCCGCTCCTTGGTCTCCCACGGCTGCCTTATGCCGTGCCTGGCGCGGTAGTCGGCGAGGCTCTCATCTACCCGGTCGGCCACCCACAGCAGGGCGAGTTCGCGCAGCGCACTCAGGTTTCCCGGCCTGAAGTAGTTGGCCAGCGCCGTGTCGATCGCCGCGGGAGGGTAGATGTTGCCGTGCGCCATCCGCCGCCGGAGCGCCTCCGGGGTCATGTCGACCAGCTCGACCTGATCAGCGGCGCGGACCACGGAATCGGGGACGGTTTCCTGTTGCCTGACCCCGGTGATGTGCTCCACCACGTCGTTGAGGCTCGCCAGGTGCTGGATGTTGACCGTCGAGATCACGTCGATCCCGGCCTTCAGCAGTTCCTGCACGTCCTGCCAGCGCTTGACGTTACGGCTGCCCGGCACGTTGGTGTGAGCAAGCTCGTCGACGAGCGCCACGGCCGGGCGCCGGGTAAGCACGGCGTCCAGGTCCATCTCCTCGAGCTCCCCGCCGCGGTAGCTGATCACCCGGCGGGGGACGGTCGGCAGACCGTCGATCTGGGCCGCGGTGCCCGGCCGGCCGTGCGTCTCGACGAACCCGATGACCACATCGGTGCCGCGGGCGCGGCGTCGGACTCCCTCCTCGAGCATCGTGTAGGTCTTGCCGACGCCCGCGGCCGCGCCGAGATAAATCCTCAGCTTTCCTGGCTCACCGACGGGACTGCTCATCATCCCTAGTGTTACTTCCTGTCCAGCGCGAGGTTCAGCTCGAGCACGTTAACGGCCGGCTCGCCCATGAAGCCCCAGACGTAGCCCGTCGTGTACTTCTTGATCAGCTTCATGACGACGGCGAGCGGCAGGTGGCGTACCCGGGCAACCCGCGGGGCCTGCAGGTCTGCGTTGGCTATGGAAATGTCCGGGTCTAGGCCGGACCCAGACGCCGTGACCGCGTCCACCGGGACCTTGACGTGGGGGCCGAGGTCATTGAACTGGCGGTAGGCCATGGTGCGCTCCGGGACGGTGTTGGGATCGCACACGTAGTGACCGCCGGACATCTCGAACTTCTCCCCCGGTGTCGGAGCGATGACCGGCACGCCCGCCGTGGTCATCGGCACGCAGTAGGGATCGGTGGGGCTGGCGAACGGGTTGGTCTTTGACGACTTGCCGTTGAGCCCGACCGTGTTCAAGCCGGGGATGAAACCCACCAGCCGCGGGTCGCTTGGCCCGAGGTTCGACGCACCGCTGTCATCAGCCTCGTAGCCGGTGCCCGCGTCCGACGGGCGGGGCTGGAAGTACTGCGGCAGCGGATCGCCGGCTGCGTTGCTGAATGCCTGGCCGACCAGCGCCGACCCGACCGGTTTGCCGTCGCGGTAGATCAGCGAGCCGTCGGCCTTGCTGCTGAATGCTGCCTGGCCGATGCCCCACACCACGACCGGGTAGATGATGCCGACGACCACCGCGACGACGATGGTAAGCAGGATTGAACTGCCGAATTGGCGGTACAGGCTTTGCAGGTTGAGACGAGACCACATCAGTGCACTCCAAGCGGTCCGACGATGCACAGGTCGATGAGCTTGATCAGGACGAACGGGGTAATCAGGCCGCCGATCCCGAAGATCCACAGGTTGCGCCGGAACTGCGCGGTGGCGTTCGTGGCCTTGACCCGCACACCGCGCAGCGCCAGCGGGATCATGATCATGATGATGATCGCGTTGAAGATGACCGCGGACAAGATCGCCGACTCCGGGTTGTGCAGGTGCAGGATGTCGAGGTCGGTCAGCGACGGGTAGACGCTGTACAGCATGGCCGGGATTGCGACGAAGTACTTGGCCACGTCGTTGGTGATGGAGAAGGTGGTCAGCGCGCCGCGGGTGATCAAGAGCTCCTTCCCGGTCTCGACGATGTCCATCAACTTGGTC
>JASIGS010000433.1 GCA_030052355.1 Streptosporangiaceae bacterium
TACCTGCTGCCACCGCTCACCCCGGCGGTGCTCACCCCGCTGGCCGAGGAACTGGCACCGCTCTTGCCGGCATAAGTTGCGCGCGACTGCCGGACCGGGTCAGCCGGCCTCGGTGCTTTCGCGCACCGGGTCCAACCGCATGAGCGTCCCGCCGCCGAGAGCGACCGATGCCACCCGCCCGTCGGCCAGCCGGGAGAACCGAACGGGCTCGCCCGACGGGCGCAACCCGGGTCCGGCCGTGAACGTGTCGGCATCCGCTGCCGGCTCAAGCTCGAGCTGCCAGTCCGGCATGGCCGGGTCGACCAGCACGAGCTTCGCGTCCCGCCACTCAACCCGGGCCGGAGCGCTCATGTCCGGCGACGCGTACAAGCCGAGCAAGGAGCGGTATCGCTCCGGTGTCGGCTCTGGCGGCGCGATCGCGGGCGCGGCGGCGGCGGCCAGCCGCCGGGCGATCCCGCCCAGCTCCATCGCGAACTCTGAGACCGGCCCGATGCCGTTGACCAGCACGACAGCGCCGACGCGCTGGTCAGCATCGAAGCACGCGTTGGAGTTAAAGCCGCGCAGGCCGCCCGAGTGCTGCACCCATACGGCGTCATCCTTGCGGACCGAGAACCAGGTGATGCCCAGCGCCTCCGTCCAGCTGTCATCGACGAGGTAGCGGGCCTTGTGCATCTCGCGCAGCGTAGACGCGGCCAGCACCGGCGACTTGACCGGCGGGCTGGCGTACGCACCTAGCTGGAAGGACAGCCAGCTGCCCAGGTCCCCGACGGCCGACCACAGGCCGCCATCGGCCCACAGTCGCGGCATGAGGGCGGCCGGCGCGAGCTCGTCGGAGAACACCCGCACGCTGTAGCCGACGGAGCAGCGTGCCGCCAGGGCCTCATCGAGCGGCTCGAATGCCGTCGATGACAGGCCGAGCGGATCGAGGACCTCCCGCTGCAGGTACTGCGGGTACGGGACTCCGCTCGCCCGGTGCACTATCTCGCCCAGCAACTGGTAGCCGAGGTTGGAGTACTTGACCTGACGGTTGGGTCCCACCGCGGTGAAGATCTCGGCCGCCCGCTCCAGGCTGCGCTCCACCGATCCCTCGTAGATCGGGCTCGGGGCGCGCCAGTCGGTTCCCGGCGGCTCGCTGCGCAGGCCGGACTCGTGCGAGAGCAGCCGCCGGATGGTCACCGCGCTGATCGTCTTCGGGGTGCCGCTGCCTGCCAGCTCTGGTATCCAGTCCACGGCGGAGTCGTCGAGCCCGAGCTTGCCCGCGTCGCGCAGTTGCATGATCGCTGTGCCGGTGAACGTCTTGGTGATCGACGCGATCCGGTACAGCGTGCTCGCAGCCGCGGGCCGCCGCGCGGCGACATCGGCGAATCCGGCGGCGCCCGACCACGCGAGCTCGTCGCCGTGCACCACGCCGGCCGCGGCCCCGGGCAGGCGGTTCTTCTTGACGAACGCGGCTAGCTTCGCCTCGAACTCCTGCGCACCTGCTGCCACCGGTCCGGCCATGAGGCTTTCTCCTTTCAGGTCATCGACCGACTTATCCCCCGGCGGTCGCCCGGCTAGTCCTGATATCTCTCGCATATCTCGCGCAGCACGAGCGCGACCCTGTCCGCCAGTGGTCCGGCGGGCACGTCGACCAGCCGGATGCCGAGCTCGCGGTAGGTCTGCTCGTGGACTTTCTCAAACGCCAGCGAGTCGGCCAGGCTGATCCGCCGGGCCGCCGTCGGCGTCACCGACCCCTGATGGCGGACGAAGAAGGCAACGGGCTCGTAGACGCGGTCCCGTGTTATCCGTTCGAGTTCGGTGGCCAGCGGGGCGGACGGCTGCCAGCCGAGGAAGCGGCTGAGCGCCAGCGTGCACACCGGCGACCGGTCGAAGAACACGGCCCCGGTGCACGGGCCAGCATCGAGCTGGCGCTGCCGCTGCAGCCTGACGATCTTGTCGATGAAGTCCGGTGACGTCCAGGGTGCTGGCCGGCCGCGTGCCTGCTCGAGCGCGATGACGTCGGTGGCAGCCTCCTCGACCACCGGGTACCCGCCGCTTTCCAGCAACCGCAGCATCGCTGTCTTACCAGCGCCTGGCGCGCCGGTCAGGACGTAACGGGGCATGCCTGTCTCCCCACTCGGATGTGGAATCGCCGCGTACACGCGTGCCGACGGCGAGTAAAGGTGATCAGCGGGCGGGCGGCGGGGCCTCAGGTCCTTGCCGGAGCGACGGAACTACTGGACCACCCGGTCCGTCTCCGGCCGCGCGGCGGCCTGGTCGTCGGGAGGCGGCACCGCGGCTCCGTCGGCCGCGCCGACACCGGTATGAACCTCGGTTCCCGGCCCTGGCAAGGGCGCTTCTCCGTCGGCGGCCGCGTGCGACTCCGCGTCGGCTTGTGCGGCGATCACGGTCCCGGCCATCTGCGCCAGCCTGATGATGCCCCAGATGGCGCACGCCACGGCCAGCACCTCGACGATGATGTGCCACGCACCCAGGCCGACGTCCTCGTCGTAGATCACGATGCCGAGGATCGAGCCGACCACCGGCTCCAGCACGGCGTAGGCCGGCAGTGACGCCGACAGGCTTGCGGCCCGGAAGCCGTTCTGCTGCAGCGTGAAGGTAATGATCCCGACGACCGCGAGCAGGTACAGGCGCACGTCGCCGAACACCGCGAGCCCGTGATGGCCCACGACGAAGGTCACGGTCTTGGTCAGCGCGTCGGTGACCCCGGCGCCGATGCCGCCAGCCAGGCCAAGTACCAGGGCGCGGTGGTGATTGGTGAACCGCCCGGCCACCAGGTGGCACAACCCGGCGAGCAGGGCGGCCGCGATGACCGCACCTGTCAGGGCCGATACCCCGGCCGTTCGCTGACCGCCCGACGGCCAGGCCGCGAACAGGAACACGACGAGTCCGGCGACCGTGGCCAGCGCCGCCGTCCATTCCGCGTGCCGTAGCCAGCGTCCCTCCAGGCGCGCGGCCAGCAAGAGCGCGAACAGCAGCGTGGCCGGAAAGACCGGCTCCACCAGAACCAGCCGGCCGGTGTCGAGCGCAGCAGCCTGCAGGCCGAACCCGGCGATCATGGCGATGAGGCTGAGCTGCCACAGCCGCTTCCTGGCCAGCCGGATGAGGATTCCGGGATCGAACGCGGCACGCGACGTCAGCTTTGTCGCGGCCCGCTGCTGAGTCACGGCAGCGATCGCGTAACCGGCAGACCCGCAGAGGGCCAGGCACACGGCCAGCGTCTGCTGGGAAGCCCCAGTCACCGAGCCGGCACCTGCCCTCCTTGCCCCTCCGCGCCAAAGGCGACTAGTCCGTACAGTTGCACACCAATGGTCAGCCGGCTAGTACCCGGAAGGCAAAGATAGTCCGCGCCCGTCCTGCTGGCGCCATCAGGCGCGCCGGGCTGGCCTGGTGCCGGGCATGACCAGCCGGCCCTGATGGTGGCCACACCAGGAAAACTCCCCTAGGTACCCCGAGGGTTCCCGATCGGTGCCTGCCGTGGGTACCGGAACCCCCTAGTCCCCGAGTACCTGGTCCCTGACTGCGGCCCAGCGCAGCGAGTCGGCGATGCCCTCGGCGATCGAGTGGCTGGCCTGCCAGCTGAGCAGCCGCTTGGCCCGGTCGCTGCGGGTGTAGGCGCCCGCCGAGTCACCAGGCCTGCGGGGCGCGTCGACGGCGGACACCGGGCGCTGCGCGACGCTGTTGAAGGCGGCCACGAACTCCCGCACCGTGGTGCCGGTCCCGGTGCCGAGGTTGACGGCCATCGAGGTCGTCCGGCCGAGCACCTCGTCGAACCTGGTCAGCGCCGCGATGTGGGCCGCGGCCAGGTCCCACACGTGGATGTAGTCCCTGATGCCCGAGCCGTCACGGGTGGGATAGTCCGTGCCGGTGATCTGGAATGGCTGGCCGGACTCCGACGCCTCGATCAGCTTGCCGAGCGCGTGCGTTGGGTGCCGCGTCTGCAGCCCGGTCCGGAGCTGTGGGTCCGCCCCGATGGGGTTGAAGTACCGCAGCGACAGGACCTTGATGGGCTCTGCCGCGGCGATGTCCGCGAACATGCCCTCGCAGACCGCCTTGGTCCGCGCGTACGGGCTCGCACCTCCGATCGGCGAGTCCTCGTCCACGGTGCCATCCGGGGCCGGCAGGTAGATGGCCGCCGACGAGCTGAACACCAGCCGGCTGCAGCCGTGCCGGATCAGGTGACTGATCAGCTCCAGGCTCTTGACCACGTTCGCCTGGTAGTAGTGCAGCGGGTCGGAGACCGACTCGGGCACAACGATCAGCGCGGCGCAGTGCACCACGGCCTCGATGTCCGGATGCTCGGCGAAGACCCGGTCGAGCAGCGTGCCGTCGGCGATGTCTCCCTGGTAGAAAATCCGCTGCCTGGCGAACTCGCTCCGGCCGGTCACCAGGCTGTCCAGGATCACCGGCGTGATCCCGGCGTCCAGGCAGGCCGACGCGACGGTGCTGCCGATGTAGCCGGCTCCGCCCGTGATCAGGACCTTCACTACGCCTCCCGCCGCCCCGTGGGCATGTGCGGCCGCGGATTCGCCCGCGGCCAGGATGCCGATGCTACAGGGCCAGGT
>JASIGS010000434.1 GCA_030052355.1 Streptosporangiaceae bacterium
GCGAGCGCGCCGACCGCCGCCGCGGCAGCGCAGGCCAGCACCGCCTCGGCCACGCTGGGCTTGACCAGCTGCCAGCGGGCCGCGCCGCGCGCTGTCAGCAGGGCGCCCTCGTCGTCACGGTGACTGGCCAGCAGGCGCCCGGCGAGCGCCAGGGCCGCCGCCGCCAGGATCAGCAGCTGCAGCGCGCTGATGATCACCAGCATCCTGGCCGCCGCCAGCTGGCGGGCCGTGTTCGCCAGCACTCCGGGCAACGCGGTGCTGGCGGTCATCTGCGACAGGGCCGGAGCGTCCTGGATGGAGCTCACCGCGGCGCTGAGCCGGTCCGAGAAGCTCACCAGGCTCGCCGGGCCGATGGCCGTTGCGTCCGGCACCGCCACAAAGGACAGCGCGCCCTGCGCGAGGGCCGAGCTGCCGGCGCCAGCGCCGGCCGTGCCGCCGGTGGCAACTGCCCCCGGACTGACCACGGCCGGGCCGTAGACGGCGAAACCCCCCGAGATCGTCAGGCCGCTCGCGCTGACGGACGCCGCGCTCCAGTACGGCGAGGCCGACTCCTTGGGCGCGTACAGCCCGGTCACGCGCAGCCGGACGGTGGCGCGGGTGGATATGTCGGTGACACTGAGCACCGAGCCGACGCGCGAGTGCAGCAGCTTCGCGGTGCCGGCTGGAAGCGCTACCGGGACCGGCTGGCCCGGCTGCGGGCTGGCCGGCCAGCTTCCGGCCGTCAGCACCGCGAACGCCTTGAAGTCCTGCATCGCCGCCGCCCTGACGACCGGGACGTTCCCTGATACCTGCGGACCCGGCAGCTGCAGGTAGTCAGACCAGACGTCGCGGTAGAGCCGGTACGGGATGGAGCCGAGCGCGGACCGCGTCCAGGCTGTGACGGCAGCGGTCGTCGGCGCCGTCTGCCCAGCGCCGGCGCTGCCGCTGACGACCACCGAGGCCTGGCCGGATGCGGTCAGCTCCTGACGGACCGAGGCGGGCAGCACCCCCGAGTAGAAGTCCACGAGCGCGGCGATGAGCGCCGCGGTGACCAGCACTGACGCCATCAGGCAACTCAGCAGCAGCCAGGCTGATCCCATCCGGCGCGCCAGGAAAGAGGCTCGCAGAACGCGCATCCCCGTGAGCCGCTCCCTCCGCAGCCGCGCGATGAGCCTCATCGCGTGTCGCAAATACCCTAATTGGCGCTCTGCGGCGCTGACCAGGGCCGTCGCAGGATGGTTATGAGACCGATGGCCGGCCGTTGCCGCGATGGGATGTCTCAGTGCATGTCTTAGTGCACCGCGGGCCCGCGTACGGTTCCGGCGGCCGGCCCGGGCGAACCGGCTGGCATCCGCGGGCGCCCCTGCCGGCGCCGGATGGCAAGGTACGAGCACGACGCGACGAGCAGCACCAGCATCGCCACCTGGTCGGTCCGCACGCCGAGCAGCTGAGGCGAGTGGTCGATCCGCAGTGCCTGGGCGCAGAACCGGACGGCCGCGTACGTCGCGGCCAGTATGGCGAGGGCGCGGTCGCCGGTCAGCGAGTACCTCCTGATCGCGTAGCCGATGCCGACCGCGATCAGCAGGTCGGCTGCCGATTCGTAGGCGAACACCGGCTGGAAGGTGGCGAAGGCCTGGTAGCCGGCGGCACGCCGCTCCGGGGCTATGTCGACGGCCCACGGCAGCGTGGAGGGGCTTCCGTAGTACGACTGGCCGAACCAGTTACCCCAGACGGCTATGGCCTGCGTAACGGCGAGCGCGGGGGCGGCCGCCAGGGCGAGCTTGCCGGGCCGCACCCCGGTGCCGCGGCAGTAGATCAGCGCCGCGATGCCACCCACCGCGAAGGCGCCGAGGGTGCCGAGGCCGCCCTGCCAGATGCGCAGCACCGCGGTCCAGTCCTTGCCGGACCCGAAGTAGGCGTGGTAGCTGGTCAGCACGGTGTACGCGCGGGCCCCGACCAGCGCTGCGGGTACCGAGACCGTGGCGACCTTCAGGACGACGCCAGGCTCACCGCCGGCCCGGCGGTATCTCCAGTCGGTCAGCCAGAGTCCGGCCAGCACCGCCGCCACCATGCACAGCGCGTATCCCCTGATCGGGATCGGGCCCA
Organism: Streptosporangiaceae bacterium; assembly: GCA_030052355.1. The sequence goes on from JASIGS010000434.1 coordinate 2,086, forward strand.
GGTGCCACAGCGGGGTGGCCGGACTCGGGAGGTAGGCGGCCGGCATGTATGGACGTTACCGCCACCGGCGAGTGCTCGCCCCGGGAGGATGACCGCCGCCAGGCCGGCTATCGGAGCGGCGCGGCGGACGGGGTGATGGCGGCCGGCAGCGAGGTGTCCCCGCACAGGAAGGCGTCCACCGCGGCCGCGGCGGAGCGCCCCTCGGCGATCGCCCAGACTATGAGCGACTGGCCGCGGCCCATGTCACCGGCGACGAACACGCCGGGCGCCGACGTCGCGAACGACGCGTCCCTGGCCACGTTCCCGCGGCTGTCGAACTCCACCCCGAGGTCGCGCAGCAGCGGCCCCGGCTCGGCGCCGCTGAAGCCCATGGCGAGCAGCACCAGGTCACACGCGAGCTCGCGCTGCGTCCCCGGCTTCGGCTGGAACTTCCCGTCCGCCGGCTCGACCTCGACCAGCTCCAGCGCCCTGACCCGGCCTGCCTCGTCACCGAGGAACCGCTGGGTGGAGACGGCGTAGACGCGGTCGCCGCCTTCCTCGTGCGCACCGGAGACCCGGAAGATCGCCGGATACGTCGGCCACGGCTGGCCCGGCGGGCGCCGGTCGGGCGGCCTCGGCAGGATCTCCAGTTGCGTGATCGAGGCCGCGCCTTGCCGGATCGCGGTGCCCAGGCAGTCCGCGCCGGTATCGCCGCCGCCGATGATGACGACGTGCCGTCCCCGCGCGGAGATCGCTGGCTCGGCTGCCTGCTCCCCCGCACGCAGGCCAGCGGCCACGACCCGGTTCGACAGCGGCAGGTACTCCATGGCCTGATGGATGCCGCCCAGCTCGGCACCGGGCACGTCCAGCTTCCTCGCCACGGTCGCGCCGCAGGCCAGCACCACGGCGGCGTACTCGTCGCGCAGCGCTGCCGCGGTGACGTCGGTGCCGGCACTGACACCGCAGCGGAACTCGGTGCCCTCGGCCAGCATCTGCACGAGCCGCCGGTCCAGGTGCCGCTTCTCCATCTTGAACTCGGGGATCCCGTACCGCAGCAGGCCGCCAGGCGCGTCGGCGCGCTCGAACACGGTGACCGCGTGGCCAGCCCTGGTGAGCTGCTGCGCTGCCGCCAGCCCCGCGGGCCCCGAACCGATCACCGCGACCCTTCGTCCGGCCGCCACCGCCGCGGGTGACGGACGCCGGGGCGGGACCCAGCCCTCGGCCCAGGCGCGGTCGATGATCTCCACCTCGACCTGCTTGATCGTCACCGGCTCGGCCGCGATACCGAGCACGCAGGCCGACTCGCACGGGGCGGGACACAGCCGCCCGGTGAACTCGGGGAAGTTGTTGGTGGCGTGCAGCCGCTCGGCGGCGGCCCGCCAGTCCCGGCTGTGGACCAGGTCGTTCCACTCCGGTATCAGGTTGCCGAGCGGGCAGCCCGAGTGGCAGAACGGAATGCCGCAGTCCATGCACCGCCCAGCCTGCCGCTCCAGCTCCGCGGGGCTGAAGTCGGTGTACACCTCTTTCCAGTCAGAGATGCGCACGTCCACCGGCCGGCGGGCCGGCGTCTTGCGCGGCGTGGTCATGAAGCCCTTCGGGTCAGCCATCGGTTGCCCAATCCCCGTTCAGCCGTGCGCCGCGGCCATGACGGCCTCGCTGACGTCTCGTCCCTCCCGCTCGGCCTGCCGCGCGGCCGCCAGCACCCGCTGGTAGTCCTTCGGCATCACCCGGGCGAACCTGCGCACCGCGGCGGGCCAGTCGGCGAGCAGCCGCGCCGCGACCGCCGAGCCGGTCTCGGCCTGGTGCCGGGCGATCAGGTCGTGCAGGAAGTCGGCGTCGTCGCCGTCGAGCTGTTCCAGGTTCGCCATCTGGGTGTTGACCCGTACCGGGTCAGGGTCAAGCAGGTAGGCGATGCCGCCGGACATGCCGGCGGCGAAGTTCCTGCCTGTCGGCCCCAGCACCGCGACGCGGCCGCCGGTCATGTACTCGCAGCCGTGGTCACCGGTGCCCTCGGCCACCGCGACGGCGCCGGAGTTCCGGACGCAGAACCGCTCGCCGACCACGCCGCGCAGCAGGATCTCGCCGCTGGTCGCACCGTAGCCGATCACGTTGCCGGCGATGATGTTGTGCTCCGCGGCGAACTGCGCCGCCGGGTCAGGCGCCGCGATGATCCGCCCGCCGGACAGCCCCTTGCCGAGGTAGTCGTTGGCGTCGCCGTGTAGCCGCAGCGTGATGCCACGGGGCAGGAACGCGCCGAGCGACTGGCCGGCCGAACCGGTCAGGGTGATGTCGATGGTGTTGTCGGGCAGCCCGGCGCCGCCCCACCGCCTGGTCAGCTCGCTGCCCAGCATGGTGCCGACGGTCCGGTTCACGTTCCGCACCGGCAGCTCGAGCCGGACCGGCGAGCCCTCGCCCAGTGCCCCCTCGGCCAGCAGGATCAGGGTGTTGTCCAGCGCCTTGTCGAGTCCGTGGTCCTGGCTCGCCGTACGGTGCATGGCCGCGCCCGCCGGCAGCTCGGGGACGTGCAGCACCGGCCGCAGGTCGAGGCCGGATGCCTTCCAGTGCGCCACCGCGGCCCTGGTGTCCAGCAGCTCGGCGTGCCCGACCGCCTCGTCGAGGCTGCGGAACCCGAGCCTGGCCAGGTACTCGCGCACCTCCTGCGCCAGGAACTCGAAGAACCTGACCACGAACTCCGGTTTTCCGGTGAACCGGCGGCGGAGTTCAGGGTTCTGCGTCGCCACGCCGACCGGGCAGGTGTCGAGGTGGCAGACGCGCATGAGCACGCACCCGGACACCACCAGCGGCGCGGTCGCGAAGCCGAACTCCTCGGCGCCGAGCAGCGCGGCGACGACGACGTCCCGGCCGGTCTTCAGCTGGCCATCGACCTGGACGACGATCCGGTCCCGCAGGCCGTTGCGCAGCAGCGTCTGCTGGGTCTCCGCGAGCCCGAGTTCCCACGGCGCACCCGC